>CAYXXW010000403.1:0-2794 GCA_964469115.1 uncultured Melioribacteraceae bacterium | reverse complement strand
ATTTTGTGTTCTTCTAAAATTTCAACAATCAAATTATCCAGCTCAGCATCTCTGTCTTTTGCAAATGGAAAAAGAATATTTTCCTCATTTTCAAAATGAAGTTTTAGTTCTTTCTCCCAAGCTTGTTTAGCGTAATTTACTTTTCCATTTAAATCGGTTGGTAGCCCTTTATATTCCGGAGCTCCCTTTTTAATTAGTTGAGCAAGCATCAATCCATGATGGTGATCGTGAGATAATGCAATAAGGCTTTCGTGTCTTTTCATATTTACTCCAAACGAATTTAGATAAATTTTTATTTAATTCAGTGACAGCAAGAAACTTTAAGTTCTCTCCAACTCAATAACTGTTATCTCAGGCGGCATTCCAACCCTTCCGGGAAAACCAATAAAACCAATTCCGGTATTAACATGCAGATGCTGTTTATCTTCTGAATATAGTCCTCCCCACCTTTTGTAACGTAGGTTCACCGGACTCCATCTCCACCCGGGAATTTCAATACCAAATTGCGCACCATGTGTGTGACCAGATAATGTAAGGTCGATATTTGTCTTCTCTAGAACTTCTTCATCCCAATGGGTTGGATCGTGGGACATTAGAATTTTAAATGAATCATTATTTACATTTTCCATTGCCTTGTTTAAATCGCCATACTGTGGGAAAGGTGGAAGTCCCCAATTTTCAACACCAATCAGTTCTATTTCTTCATCATCAATTTTTAATTTTCTACTATCATTCAAAACTAAATCCAAACCAATATCACCCTGGAGCTTTTTTAATCGCATTAAATTATTTTCTCTAGCTTGCAGAGATTCCCACCGCACATATTCTCCGTAATCATGATTTCCGAGGATTGAAAAATTACCATGTTTTGATTTTAGTCTGCTTAAAGTCTGTATAAATTTATCAACTTCACCTGCAGTATTATTAACTAAATCACCGGTAAATAAAACTAGATCGGGGTTAAGTGCATTTACTCGTTCAACCACATCTTCAACAAATGAAAGATGGTTAAGCAGACTGCCAAGATGAAAATCAGATAGTTGAACAATTCTCAGTCCGTTAAACTTTTTCGGTAAATTCTTAAAGCCAATTTTCAGTTTTCTTACGGTAGTATCAAACCTTCCCCATGCTATTCCATAAGCTAATGCCAAAAATGGAAAGCCGGCAGTAATTATCCCAACTCTTGTTAAAAATTGACTTCGGGTAATTTTCTTAGATTCAAACTCTTCTTTGTTCTCTTTTTTCTTTCTCGAAAATAAATGAATAGTTCCATGCAACAGATCATCAATAAAATTAAAGACAATAAAAATCAATTTGGGTACATAAAAAAGAATAAACGTTCCGGATGTAAAATGAAAGAATATCAAATACTTCTCCGGTGATATTACATCTCTTAATTGTGAGACTAGCAAAAGTCCTATAATTAAACCTATAGGAACAATCCAGAATAATATTTTAATTATTCTTTTTGTGCTGTTTTTTAAATCAAAGATCAATTTCTTAACTCCACGATAAGCATAAAAATCGATCAACAATAAAACAACAACAAAAATTGATATAAATATAAGGGGATTATTTCTCATGACATTAAATTTGTTCTTTTAATAAATAAAAATAAGTAATTTGATTCTTACACAAAAATTATGGTAAAAGTTTCAAGAATCATTTAGTATTGTTCTAAATTTAAATATGTTTCTATTTTTTAAGGAGCCTTAGAAATGTTTGCAGCTCTTATTACATTTTTCATTACTGGATTAATTTTCTCCGGCTTAGCTATCCCATTGATAAGAAGAAAAGTGAAAATAAACAGCTTGTACGGAATAAGAATACCACAAACAATGGATAATGAAAAAGTCTGGTATGAAGTAAATGAAATAGTGGGCAAATACATATTTGTTTTTGGAATGCTAATTTCAATTCTGTCTTTATATTTTACAATAAACCCGACTGATCCAGGATTTATAATGATTTATATTCTACTTGCTATTTTAATTTTTGGTTCGGTATTATTAGTTGTACTATCATACAGAATTGCCAACAAATACGTATAAAATACTATGAATAAAAAATCTTTTAATTGGGGAATTTTAGGTCCGGGAAGAATTGCTAAAAAATTTGCTCAGTCTTTGGAAGCAATTAACAATGCAAATTTATATGCTGTTGCAAGCAATAACAAAGATAGGGCTGACAGCTTTGCTAATGAATTTAGTGCCGATAAATTATATTACACTTATAAAGATTTGGCAAGTGATAATAATATAGATGCTGTTTATATTGCACCTCCACACCGATTTCATTACGAGAATACAAAACTTTGTTTAGAAGCTGGTAAACCAGCACTTTGTGAAAAACCAATTACTGTAAATGCTTCTGAAGCTAAATTATTAATTGATCTTGCAAGAAGTAAAAATTTATTTTTAATGGAAGCTTTATGGACACGTTATTTACCAATATATCAATTAGTAAAAAAATGGTTAGATGATAAAATAATTGGTGAAGTTAAGCTTTTGAATTCAACTTTTGGATATAATTTCCCTCGTGATCTAGAAGATAGAAAATTTAATCACGAATTAGCTGGAGGAGGACTATTAGATTTAGGAGTTTACTCAATAGCAATCTCACAGTGAGTTCTAGGAGAAAATCCTATTTCATTTTCGGCCTCTGTGTATTTAGGAGAAACAAATGTTGATGAAATGCTTGCAGTAAATCTGGATTATGGAAATGGTGTGATTTTCCAGTTTAGTTGTAACTTTTTATCAAAAAATCAAAATGACTTTGTCATTTATGGTTCAGA
>CAYXXW010000402.1:0-2808 GCA_964469115.1 uncultured Melioribacteraceae bacterium | reverse complement strand
TGGACATGATTCCATTTGGACACATTAGAATTAACTATCCTAGAAATATTCACTATCCAGAAAGTGGCCGGGGTTATGAACGTCAGGACTATTTCTCAACTGCGCAGAAAAAAACGTTTATTACACAACGAGCAATGGCAGCATCTCCATTATTTATGGGAGGTTCTTTAGTTTCTTCACCAAATTTTGTATTTGAATTAATTACAAACCAAGAGATGCTGGCATGTAATCAAAATGGAATAACCGGTGTACTTCAAACAAGAATTGAAGATTATAGTAAAAAAGTTGATGTATGGAAAACCCTTCACCGAAGTAATGAAAACGAAGGCTGGATTGGAGTTTTTAACCGTAATCATTACGCAGAAATTATTGAATTAGATAAAAAACAACTGGGTTTGAAAAGTGATGCTTCATATGAGTTGTATGATATTTGGGATAAAAGCCAAATCCAAGATGGAGATTCTATCTATTTTGATATTGATCCAGATGATGTAATTTTTATTCGTTATAAAGAAAAATCAAGTAATTAATATTCGTAGTTATTATACACAAAACGGTTCAGAATTTTACAATTGTTTAAAAAATGAGAAAGTTAAATTGAATAAAATTGGAAAGTTTGTAAATATTATTGCCTTACTACTAATCAGTAATTTCAATCTCCACGGTCAAGAGAATTCCCCTAATATAGTCTTAATAATGGCTGATGATTTGGGATTCGAATGTAGCAGTGCTAACGGAGGCACATCGTATAAAACACCAAATATTGACAAGCTGGCTTCAAAGGGTATTAGATTTGAAAATTGTTATTCTCAACCAATATGTACACCATCTAGGGTGCAAATTATGACGGGACAATATAATGTTAGAAATTATACGAAATTTGGTGAACTTAACAGAAGTCAGGTAAGTTATGGTAACCTCTTTAAAAATGCTGGATATAAAACTGCCATTTCGGGTAAATGGCAGTTGGGAAAGGAAAAAGACTCGCCACAACATTTTGGTTTCGAAGAGTCGTGTCTATGGCAACAATCACTACCACGAACCGATGAAGATGATCATGATACAAGGTTTTCAAACCCAATACTAGAATTTAATGGTGAAGTAAAACATTTTAATAATGGGGAATTCGGACCAGATATAGCGAGTGATTTTATTTGTGATTTTATTGAAAAGAATAAAAACGAACGATTTTTTGCATATTACCCAATGCTACTTACTCATTGTCCTTTTATTCCTACTCCCGATTCTGATGATTATGATCTACAAGATCCGGGTTCGTTAACATATAAAGGTGAACCCAAATATTTTTCAGATATGGTTTCATATATGGATAAAATAGTGGGAAAGATTGTATCAAAAATTGAAGAATTAGGGCTTAGTGATAATACAATTATCATTTTTACAGGTGATAATGGTACTGATCAACCCATAGTTTCAATGCTTAGTGGAGCTAAATACCCAGGTGGAAAGGGGAGCACAAAAGATAATGGTACACATGTTCCTTTGATGGTAAGATGGGATAATAGTATTGAAGCTGGCAGTGAATGTTCTGATTTAATTGATTTTAGTGATTTCTTGCCAACATTTTGCGAGGTTGCAAATATCAATATCCCTTCAGAACTTGATATAGATGGTGTTAGTTTCCTTCCTCAACTACTTGGGAAAAAGGGAAATCCTAGAGATTGGATTTATTGCTGGTACTCATTTTCTGGTAAAATTGATGAGCTTAAAGAATTTTCAAGGAATACAATTTATAAATTATATACCACCGGCGACTTCTATAATTTAAAGGATGACTTCTTTGAGAAGGAAGCACTCTCATTGAACAACTTAAATGAAGAAGAGAAGGAATCGTATAAAATGTTAAGTAAAGTATTAAAGAAATATCAGAATATTAGAGGAGAGAATTAGCAAGTTTTTATTGTCCCAAAAAAAATAAATTCAACCAATTTTAACCACGCACTAATGGAGTAAATATCATTTTCTTAAAGGTTACTGCAATTTTACTCTTTTCATGAAATATTAGTGTAATAGCTTTTCTGCATAAAAAAAATATTATAATATGAACATCAAACTATTATTTCGCCATTTTTTCTACTTTGTTCCTTCAGTATTACTCATACTTGCCTGTGAAACAAAAGATTTGACTGTTCAGTTAGAAGTTAAGTCAAACGCTCCACAGATAGAATATGGGGTTCAACAATTAAAACAATTAGAAAAAACTAATGCAATAAAATTCTCGGAAAGCAATCCGGATATAATAATTCGTGCTGAACTTGATTCGCTTAACTTAGAGAAGGAAGCATATAGAATTAAAGCTGATGATAATCAAATTGAGCTCACAGGTGGAGATAACACAGGATTAATGTATGGCTTTCTTGAATTGAAAGAGCAGTTGAGTAAAGGAAATCGATCAGTTCAAAGCAAAAACGAAACTCCAAACCTTTCGTTTCGCGCCATAAAATACAATTTGCCTTGGGATTCCTACCGAAATAGTGAAGCGCTACAACTGCATTATGAAACTTGTCGAGATACTATCTATTGGGAAGCTTTTCTTGATATGATGGTCGAAAATCGATTCAATAAACTTACTTTATGGAATCTTCACCCGTTTAATTACTTGGTGAAAACTGAGAAATATCCTGAAGCATGCGGTTTAACTGATGATGAATTAGCCGAATGGCAGCAATTTTGGCATTCATTGTTTAAGATGGCAAAAATACGTGGAATCGAAACTTATTTAGTAAACTGGAATATTTTTGTTTCACCGGAATTTGCTAAAGCGCATAATGTTGCTGAATATTGGAT
>CAYXXW010000401.1:0-2814 GCA_964469115.1 uncultured Melioribacteraceae bacterium | reverse complement strand
GATATCTTGTTTCACGGAATTATAAAATAAATTTATATATACAATCATGAATGTTAATAAATTTAATAAATTGGAGAAATAATGGGGTGTTATCGTATTATGAAAATTCAGCTAATTTTATTTGGAGTATTACTGAGTTTAAGTACCATGTTTGCTCAAAATACTCAAATTGGACTTGATGAAGCAATTAAAATTGCTTTGCAAAATAACAGAGAAATTGAAATTGCCAAAATGGAAGTAAACAAAGCAGATGCCGCTATTTCTGAAGCATTTGGTTATGCTTTGCCTTCTCTAGATGTGTCAGCAGGATTTACACATTTTCTTGAAAAACCTAAAACCTTATTCCCGGATTTTGGAGCTATGCTAAACAACTCAACTTACGGAGTTTTATTTGATGAAGGAATAATTCCACGAGATGATGATAAATTTTTGCCAATGGATTTTAAGTTACAAACTTTTGCTCAATCCAATAATTATCAGGCGCAAGCGCAAGTTACTCAAATACTATTTAATTCTGCTGTTTTTACTGGAATAGGAGCTTCTCAAATTTATCGTAAACTAGCTGTTGAAAATCTAAAAAGTACAATTGCTAAAACTGTTCTTGATATCAATAAAGCTTATTATGGCGTATTATTAACAAGAGATTTATATGATATTGCACAAGCACGTTTTACGAATGCAAACGATCATCTTAAAAATATTAAAGCAATGAGATCTCAAGGATTAGTTTCTGAATTTGCCGAAATGCAAGTTGAAGTTTTGGTTGAAAATATTAGACCTGTATTAATCCAACTCGAAAATGCAAATATTGATGCGACAAATGGTCTTAAAATTTTACTTAATATTCCACAAGACAATAAAATTGAAATATTGGGTGAAATGGTTTATGAAGAAGAATCATTTACTTCTGTTGATGAATTAATTGTTGAAGCAAAAAAGTATAATCTTTCACTGAAAACATTAAGAATCAAAAACCAACTTGACGATGAATATACAGCAATAGAACGTGGCAATTACTGGCCAACAATTGCAGCTTTTGGTAATTACACATATTCAGGTTCTAGTGAAGAATGGAATTTTCGTAACTATGGATCATCCATTGTTGGATTAAATTTTTCAATTAATCTTTTCCAAGGTGGTAGAACTAAAAACAAAGTTGAGCAAAATATTATTGTCTCTCACCAAACTAGAGAACAAATTAAAAGTTTAACAGACGCTACTGAAATGCAAGTCAAATCAAAATTAAATGATTTATCAAGAGTTAAAAAACAAATTGACGCGATGCAAAAAAATGTTTCTTTAGCTCAGAGAGCATATAAAATTGCCGAAGATAGATATAAAGAAGGTGTAGGAAGCGAATTGGAAGTAAAGGATGCTGATGTTTCACTGAGTGAATCAAGAATTAATTATACAAATACAGTACACGATTATCTTGTTGCAAAAGCCACACTTTACAATTTAGTAGGTCGTGTAGATGAGCAATATTATGATTTTGTATCAGACTATTTAGAGAACTAGTTTAATAAAATTGAAAAATAAAAATGAAGGACAAATTATGAATTACATAATGAAACATCTGCTCCAAATTACAACATTATCCCTTTTTGTTGTAATTAGTTTTACTGGATGCTCATCTGAAGAAGTGGAGAAGGCTAAAAGTTTAGAACAAATTCAAAAGGAAGAAGGAATACCTGTTACTGTAGAAAAAATAACACAACAAAAATTTGGTAAGTATCTAACCTTCTTTGGAAAATTCAAAGGAGACAAAGAAACAATAGTTGGTGCTATGATTGGCGGACGAATAGAAAAAATAAATGTAAGACCAGGAGATTTTGTAAAGAAAAATGATGTCATCATTCAATTTCCTGAAGATTCACCAGCTTCTCAATATCAACAAGTGAAATCAGGTTTTGAAAATTCAGAAAAAACTTTTCAACGTATGAAAGCTCTCTATGAAAAAGGTGAAATAGCTCAAGCGCAATATGATGGTGTTGAAACCCAATACCAGGTTGCAAAAAGAAATTATGAAACAATGAAAGATATGTTAAAACTTGACGCACCTTATGATGGAACAATTACCGAAGTAATGGTTCGCGTTGGCGATAATGTGAAGGAAAAAACAGCTTTGTTTACAATTGCAAAATTAAATTTAATGACAATTAGAGTGCAGCTTTCAGATGATGAAAGAATGCAAATTAAAATTGGAATGAAAGCAATTGCAACTTTCGGTGAAAAATCTTTTATCGGAAAAGTTTCTGAATTGTCGCTTAGTGTAAACCCAATGACTCAATCATTTTATGCAGATTTAGTTTTTGACAATAGCAAAAGAGAAATACTTGCAGGAACAACTGCGGATATAAAAATAATTACTTACGAAAATGAAAAGACAATAGTTATATCAAGAAATTTATTGAAAAGTGATGCTGGCAAAAAATTTGTGTTTCTATCTAATGCTGAAAGTGCAAAGAAGCAATATGTGACCGTTGCTAATGAGAACGGGACAGAATATGAAATAAAGAATGGTCTCAAAGAAGGCGATCTACTAATAGTTAAAGGAAGCTCTAACTTAGAGAACGGAACAAAAATTAAAGTGATTAAGTAAAGGAGAGAAAATGTTTTTAGCAAAACTTGCAGTTGACCGTCCTGTGCTTACCACAGTGATTTTGTTGGTCTTTATTATTTTTGGAGGCTTAGCGTTCAACACATTAAATTTGAACAATATGCCCAAAGTTGAAATTCCGTTTGCAGCTGTATCAACTATATACCCAGGTGCTGGCCCAAAAGAGATAGAAACTTTAATTACAAAAAAAGTTG
>CAYXXW010000400.1:0-2829 GCA_964469115.1 uncultured Melioribacteraceae bacterium | reverse complement strand
CTGATGAAAATTTCTTTAATAATTGAAGGGGTGAAAAAATTATTGACAGAATTGTAGAGAGATGGTATTTATAACTTATTTTACCTTGAAAAGTCCATGCAAAAAAAGTTTACATTGCAATTTTTTTTGCATGGGTTTTATTAAAAAATGCGAGTGATTAAGAGCCGGAAGTAACTTTTGAAAGAAATAGTAAGATTACAAACAAGATGAGAAAAACTGCCACCCACTTTTGTGCATTCGTCATGATTAGTCCTTATTTATCTAACTCATTTTTGAGCGATGTTTCGTAATAATTTTTATAATTAGTAATTGCGTTAAAAATTGAATTAGCAACTTTTTGCTGCCCTCTTCTGGTATTTAAATTTTTTGCATCCTCTTTATTTGAGATGTAGCCGGACTCAATTAAAATTCCTGGCATAGATGCGCCAACCAAAACATAAAAACCTGCTTGCTTAATTCCCCTTGAGGGTAAAAGATCTTGCTGTATCCATTCTGTGTTCAGCATATCTGCAAACGTTTCTGAGTATCTCATATTTGACGCGTTAGCCATACTTACTAAAATGAAATTTTCGTCAGTTAATTTTTTATATCTGTTTGGATCATCTTCAAGGCTGATAACACTATTTTCGAATTCTGCAATATCTATGGCTTCTTTAGTTCTTCCTGGTCTTAGTAGATATACCTCAAAACCTCTAACATTGCTTTTTCTTTTGGGCATCGAATTACAGTGAATTGAAATAAACAGATCACCTTTATTTTCATTGGCTATCTTGCCACGTTTATATAATTCAACAAATGTGTCATCATCTCTTGTATAAACCACATCGATATTATTACTGTTTTGCTTTATCAAAGAACCCAATTCCTTAGCAATTGCAAGATTAATATCCTTTTCCTTAATTCCATTTACACCAATTGCTCCAGGATCTTTTCCACCATGTCCAGGATCGATTACTACAACATTGAATTTCCATTTATTTATTTCTTCACTAGCTTTAATTTCGGTTTTAGCAAATTTACTATGTATTGAAATTAATACTTCTCCAATCTCTTCATCATAAAAAATTTCGTGGCGGTCATAACCTTCTTTTAAATTTATTTCCATCTGCGGATTGCCATTGACATGCTTTAGAGCAACGGATTTGATGAACCCTTTTGCTGTAAGTTTACTAATTTCATTTTTATCAAATGTTACACCAGAAAAGAAAATATAAAGAGTATTATTTGAAATTGAACTAGTAGGTTTTATTATTTTATCCTTAGTTGATAATCTTAGTAGAGTTCCATTAGTTTTATTTTCAATGTTAGCAGAAAATATATCATATTTTATTGAACTTCTGTCAATAAGCTTTTTATTCCATTCAACTAAGTTTTTTGTATTTAACTTTTTTGAAGCTATTAGGATTGAATTCTCATCTTCAAAATATGTCGTTTCCAGACCTGTTGCAAAACTTAAATACTTAACCGAATATTTTACCGGTATAAAAATGTCACCTTCTTTTAACTTTGCAGATAACGGCATCTGATAAATCTGGTGTTGATTACTTTTTTTCGCAATCAGTATAACAAACTGATTATTAGCTGTAAATTTTAAGTTGTAATCAATAAACTTTAATTCAGATTTTTGCTTTGTGGGATTAAAAAAATAATTAGCACCAAGTGCCCTCGCTAATTTACTTGATGCAACATATTCAGTCCCTCTGATATTTTCTGACTGAATAACTAACTTCTGCGTTCCTTTTTTAATAATTAAATCAGCTGCAGAAATATTTGTGAAGAATAAAACTGATAAAATTCCAAAAATAATTTTCGTTTTCAATAAATTCATTAAACTAATCTATCCTATAAATGGAATAAAAAAACCCGATTTACGTTTATATTCTACAAAATCTTCAGTAAAATGTTCTAAAAATAATTTTTCTTCTGCTTTAGCCCTTAGAATGAACAATGGAATTTCAACCAAAATAACTATTGGTATTATTAAATAGCCCATTAAAGCAACACCTGCACCTAGATCACTTAATAATTGACTTACATATTGAGGATGACGAGTTACTTTATAAATTCCATCATTTATTAATTCATGTTTCTTAAAAATCACTATATCTTGAGAATAATTTTCACCTAGGGCCTTGAACGCCGCAACTTGTACCCAAGAGAAAACTATGAATATCAATAATCCGATAATTCTAATAGCTAAATACTCTCCTTTTGTCTCTTCAGCAAATGTTCCCAAATTAAAAATCGCAGCAATTATTAGTATTAGAACAAATGCAGCAACATTCGGGGGAATCCTTTGAAGATAAGTTTTGGGCATACTAGTTACTGTACTAAGCTTAGCTTTGATTCCCTTTTTAGCGCCAGACATATTGGCACTCATGGAAACAAACAAATTTACAGCCAAAATAATATTAATTGGATCCATCAATAACCCAGAGTTTCAAATTAGTGAAGTAAATATACTTAATTCAGCCTAAAATTATTATTAATCAAACGGAAATTAACGTAAAATAATGAGATAATATATTGACGATTATTGAGATGGAGACCAATTTTAATTTTAACGTAAATTATTAATTGATATTTATTTTTTTCGCATCGTGGCATATAATTTGACCTACTAGATTTGTTTTCGTGCCATGAAGACACTGATTTTGAGATATTTATGATATGAATCACATATTCTAATTTTTGAAGTTTTAAGGCTTAAACTAATTTTATCTGTTGTCGAAAATAGAGAAGGAATAAAGTAAAAAACTAATAAAATGTAAATAATATGAATACTGGACAAATGTTAATTTCATTAGCCGCCATGATATTACTTGCGAC
>CAYXXW010000399.1:0-2830 GCA_964469115.1 uncultured Melioribacteraceae bacterium | reverse complement strand
CATAATAATCTCCGCCAACTTCCGTGGCTGTTTTCATATAAACTGCAATACCTAGATCAGGAGTATCAGGCAACTCTTTTGGCAGCATGGAGAGCTGCAGTTCTCTTGCTTCTTCAAGCTCTTTGGTTTTGCGATCGTTATCCGCTTGAATTAAACTAGCTTGTGTTTCAGCAGCTTTAGCCTGAAACTTTGCTGCATCAGCTTTTAATTCACTTATTCTAATTCTGTTATTTTTTTCTTTTCTATCGAGCTCAAATTTTCTAATTGATAATAACGTACCACCTATAAAAAACAAGTAAAGAATATATGCCCACCAAGAGAGATACCAAGGAGCCAACACTGTAAAACTATAGCTTGTCAATTCACTTTCATTACCATAAAGGTTTTTTGCTCTTACCTTAAAAACATAATCTCCATGAGCAAGATTCGTAAATTCTTTTTTAGTTTCTAAACTCCAATTAGACCACCCCTTATCTTCTCCTTCAAGAAAAGTTTTGAAATAGGTTGTGCTAGGTTTATCATAATGTGTAGCTGAAAATTCAAATAATATATCATTATTTGAATAATCTATCTCAATTGCATCTTTAACTACAAAATTTTGGGCTCCATAATATATTATTGAATCCCGTTTAACTGTGACCTTTCTTAGTAAAGTTGAATAATTACGAAGAGCATTAGACACAATGGATGGATCATATAATACTAATTCTTCTTCAGTGCTAATCCACAGTTTTTCGCTGCCGGTCAAAGGATCAATATCCGGATAAATTGAGACAACAGTCGTAAGATCAAGCAACGATAAATCAGGTATAGGTTCCCAATTATAGTTCCCATCAGTTTGGAGTGTTGCTCTAACCATTACGGGTTCATCTTGTAAATAAGCCAGCACCCAAAGTGAATTGTTTTCGCCATTAGTAATTAAAGATATTTTTTTTGTTGTATCGGATAAAACCTCACCAAATAATGAATATTCTTTAAATGTATGTGCGATTTTATTATAAGTATAAACCCCTTCATTAGTAACAAAAAGACATGTATTATTAATTTTAACAATTTGCCAAACATTACCAGTCTGTCCATTAGAATTGTTAAAGGATTCATAAATTATACTTTCATCTGATCCACTTGATAATTCATTCAGGTTGCCAGTAACACTTATTAAGCCTGGAAAGAATCCATTTATCCATAAACTACCATCTTCCTCTTCAATAATATTTATTACTTCATCGGGCAATTCTTTTTTATAAACAACTTTTAACTGGTCACCTCTTTTTTCCAAGACTGAAAAGCCGTAGTAAGTACCAATATATATTCTGTTTGGAAAATAATCTGATACTAAAATACATGTTGTAATTCCATCAATTATCCTTTTGGTGATTGATTTATTTTTAATAACAAAAGTCCCGAAACTTGTGCCAATGAGTAAATTATCATTAAATTCAGCAAAAACGGATGAAGGTTGATCACTTCCTTCTAAGAGCTGAAAGCCTTCATTATTACTTTTCAGAATCATGGATCCAAGTTCAGTAGCAGCATAGATTCGATTGTTAAAACGATAGACTGAATTAGATATATTCTTTAATTCACCGCGGTTTTGAAATGATGATAATGGGCTTGGTTCTTTAATATGGTTTATTCCATATTCAGTTGTGAGCCAAAGTCCTCCATTCTTATCACTGAAAAGATCAAAGCATACATTTGTTTGTAATCCGGATTTATCATCAATAATTTTTACAAGCTTTCCATAATGATTAATTATTACAATTCCTCCTCGCTGAGTGGCAAAAGCATAGTTGCCGTCCGAAGTTACAGTTGCGTTATTTATTTGATTTTCAATTAAAAATTCGTCGACTTCAGTTTCGAAAGGGGAAATCTTTTTGTGATCGTATAAGAAAAGTCCATGTTCATAAGTTGCAATTAACAGAGAATCATTTTTAACAATGCTTGTACCATAGGGCAACATTGAAGATACACTTGTGGAAGCAAATAAATCACCATCTGGTATCAGTTTTAATTCATCATCTTTAAGCACCATCAAACCAACACCATCATTCCTAATATAAATCTCATCATTTATATTGTATAGATTAAAAGCAAATACTGAATCCCATACGGTAAAATTTTTACCATCCCACCTGAAAATTTTATCCCTTGTCTTGAAATAAGCATAATTATCAATTGTTGTTACATCCGACACTTCACCGAAATTCTGGTATTTCTTTTCTAAAAATGGTACTAATGAAACATATTGTAATTCACCTTTTTTATCAGGTTTTAAATAACCAAAATCTATATCGGCACAAACATATATTTTACCTCTTTCATCTATTGAAATTGATCTTACCATTTTATCCTGGGGAACTCTAATCTTTCGCCATAAATGTCCATCATATTCTAAAACGCCAGTTTCATTCGCAAAATACATTACACCTCTGGAATCCTGGGTAATACCCCAATTTCGGGCATTAGATTTATAAACTTTTGGGCTGTAATAATTTATAAAAGGTTTGCCCTTCTCTTCATTACTAACAAAATCTTGTTGACCAAAACAGATTGATAAGTTCAAAAACAGTAGTAATAAAATTGGATATTTAGTTTTTATATTCATCTAATATTTTTGTTAAATCTTATTTAACTTTTATTACAACAAAGGTTACGTCATCATCCGGGTCTTGGTCTTTAACCCATTCAGAGCCGGCATCTTTTAGCTTACTTATAATTTCTTCCGGCTTTTCATTCGCCAATTCTTCAAATAAATTTCTAGCTCTTTTGTAACCATACATTTCTTTATTATCATTAAATAGTTCAGGAAATCCATCACTTAGCATTA
>CAYXXW010000398.1:0-2842 GCA_964469115.1 uncultured Melioribacteraceae bacterium | reverse complement strand
AAATGTCCCGCCAATGCTAAGTTCTTCACCCGTTCCAGCTGAGATAGTCTGATCTTGTTCTTCCAGAATTGCGGGCATTGGGTGTGCTATTGTCCCTAATTTTTCAAATTTTACTTCATCGATCCAGAATGTATAACCGGAACCTTCCTCCGGTCCTTCTGAATAGTAAAACATTCCTCTTTCTTCAGTCAGTTTGGATGGATCTGGTATTGGGATAATATATTTTTTCCAGTTCGTATTTATTTTTGCACCAATTAAAGTAGTTACATACTTTAACTCGGCCAGATCATTTCCAAAACCCAGTACATCAATTGTTGCTGCTTTAGATGCCTTAGCCCAAAAAGTTAATGCATCGTAGCCGGAAAGGTCACGTCCAGAAGCTGTGAAGTAAGCTCCACCGGCATATGCACCTTCCGGATCTTCAAAATCCGGAACCGCAAATTTCATTGATGCCGTTCCTTTATATTTAACTTCTGTATCCACATCAAAAGCTGTTACTTTCGAGCCTCCAAAAGCTGCATAATTTAATCCGGCACTAAAACCATCAATAAAAACTTCTGGAGTTTCTGGATAGGTTGCTGGCTCTAAAACATCAATATCCCTTGTACAGCTAACAGCCATTACAAGGAACAAAGTTGTTAATAGAGTAAGTAATGAATAATTAAAATTTTTATTTGTCATCTGTTTCTCCATTAATTTTTTGGTTACATGCCAATGTTAAAGTGCAAATATGTTCTGATTTCCCATTCATGTCCTTCGTCATAACCAACTGCCGTGGGATCGCATTCCATAACACCTATTCCATTCATTACTTTTGTTGGGCAGTAACGAGGAGAATATTCGTCAAGGGATCTCCAAGTATATCGAACTCCAATTCGTGTTTCAGGCAGATCGAACCACTGAGGTCTTCCAACCATGGTAGAAATATCAGCCATAATTTGGAGTGGGTATGTTAAGTTGAAATCACGATGATAATCATAAGGTCCCCAGTCATTAACTTTAATCATAGAAGTTAGTTTAACTTTATTGTAAATCATCCTTATATCTCCTCCAAAGCGGTGTACCAGTCTTTCGTCACTACCATTTGCCTCAACATCACCTGCATAAAGATTTGCGATTAGTCCAAACTTTGGATTTAATTTTGATACAATACGTGCATGAGCTTCCCATAAGTCATTTGCAGGAGGAGCCCCAGGGAATGCAAAAGTGGTACGTCCATCAGCTAAGATACCAATTGCTGCGTCTTGTGTTGTTGGGTGATGTCGATATACTACACCAGCACTTATCGCTAAAGCTGCGTCTTCAGCCATATCATTGTCCCATTCATACATCCAACTACCTGGAGTTGGATCGTAAGTAATTAAAAGTTCACCTGCTGTAGTTTCTCTGTTGTGTCTAACAGCAAATGGATCATCTAGTATATTTCTTGGTCTTCCAGGGGCGGGTACATCACCAGGTATTGGATCAACAACTGGTTTTTGCCATAAGAAGTTTGGAGCAAATTGAAAATCGCCAATACCATAAGTGAACCCACTTAAAATATTATATTGATTTCCGCTTCCACTATCTTTAAGCTTCCATCCCGTAAAAGTTTTTGTATAATCTGCACCACCGCCAGCAACCAGTCCCATTGCTGCGCCTTGAGCATACCAGTTTATTGGACCGAAAGAATAAGTTAACTTAACCTTTCCTCCCCAAGTATCATCAGAAGTAATTTCATCTTGGTAAACTTTGTAATTACCTTCTTCTCCATCGACAATTTGGAAAGTTTCACCAACTCTTGGCTGACCTGCCCAAATACCACCAATTTCAACTCCAAGTCCACTCAAGTTTCTTGCTATATGAAGTGTGGCTCTTCGTGTTGGTGGAGATGGAACTGCAAAGGAACTTACTGCTGGAGCTTGTTCGTCTAGATCTTCATGGAAAATACCCGTAAAATCAAAACCAGCATAACTTCTACTGTATTTCACTAAAACAGCTGGATTGGCACCCCACCAGAGTTCGGGACCAAAAGCAACTGTCAATCCATGTGCTGATTTTTTACCTTCAATTTCAAATCCAAAGGGTGCATCACCATTATAAATATCAATGTTTGGGCCATAATTTGCTTCGGGATATAATCCAAAAAAGTCTCCGTCATAACCCCAGTGATAATGACCCGTTCTATAAAAACCAGTTAAATCAAACCAACTACTGTTCCAACTAAAATTAGCCCTATATACTTTTACACGCTCAACTCCGCTAACTTCAACTAAGTCATTTTTATTCTCACCAATATCGAATGTTTGAACTGATCTAACTCTACCACGATTTTCGTAAAAGATTTCATCTATTGGATTTTCAGCAATATTTCCAAGAATGTTTACTGAAACATTTGCACGAACACTTTCAGTAGGCCTAGCTTCAATATCTACATAATATGACTGCATATGATCAAAGCCCAACTTGTTTGGATAAAGCTGTGTATTAGGATCTTCATCGTTAGGCGTTGTAATTAAATTTCCGCCCGTACTGAATGTTGATAACTCTGCTCTAAGTCCGCTAACACGAACCATTTTTATTTGCTCTCCAACTAAAGAAGCTTTATCACCTCTAGCTTTGATAACGGCATCCGCTAAATTAATTTTTGAGAAGTGATTTTGAACTTTCTTGAGAGTCATACCATCACCGTATGGATCTAGCTTGTAAGCTTCTTTTAATGCATAGAATGCAGCACGAGGATATAATTGATAAAGTCCCCTTTCATTAGTAGGTCCTTTAGCACAAATACCAAACCATTCCTCATTCATATTATTTTCACCTTCTGCAAAATCACTTGGATAACCACCATTTGCCCACGAAG
>CAYXXW010000397.1:0-2849 GCA_964469115.1 uncultured Melioribacteraceae bacterium | reverse complement strand
TCAGTTTTTGCAATTGATATTGACGGCGATGGTCACCCGGATATACTCTCGGCTTCCTTCTTTGATGATAAAATAGCTTGGTATAAAAATATTGACGGGAGTGGTAATTTTAGTTCTCAACAAATTATCACACAATATGCACATGGAGCTCAGTCGGTTTATTCCATTGATATTGATGGCGACGCTGATATGGATGTGCTTTCGGCTTCTCGAAGCGATGATAAAATAGCCTGGTATGAAAATACAGATGGTAATGGTAATTTTGGTCCTCAACAAGTTATCACCAATAATGCAGATAGTGCTTGGTCAGTATATGCTACCGATATTGACGGAGACGGAGACTCTGATGTGCTATGGGCCGCTAGGCTTGACGGTGAATTAGCCTGGCATGAAAATATTGATGGCAACGGTAGTTTTAGTCCAAAAAAAGTAATTTCAACTATTACCTACTGGGCTATATCAATTATTACTGCAGATATTGACGGAGATGGAGATCAGGATGTGCTTTCTGCATCTTCTGGTAATGAACCATATGAACCTCAAGGTAAAATTACTTGGTATGAAAATACAGATGGTAACGGTAATTTTGGTGAAGAACAACTAATTACAGATGACATTTGGGTTGCACATGGAGTTCATGCTTCCGACATTGATGGAGATGGTGATGTTGATGTGCTTGCTGTCTCAAGCTGGGATCATAAGTTGACATGGTATGAAAATACGGATGGCAACGGTGATTTTGGCTTAGAGCATCTTATCTTATCTAGTAATCCAGGCTTTAATTCTGTTTATGCTGCTGATATAGACAGTGACGGTGATATAGATGTACTTTCTGCTTCTGCTACATCTGATGAAATAGCGTGGTATGAAAATCTGGATGGTAATGGTACTTATGGTGACCAACATGAAATTTCAACTATAGCAGATGGTGCACGATCAGTTTTTACAATTGACATTGACGACGATGGAGATCAGGATGTTCTTTCGGCTTCTTTTGCTGATGATAAAATAGCATGGTACGAAAATTTAGGCGTCATCGGTGTCGATCAAAATGCAATTTCTGTTACTACTATATATCCCAATCCAACTACAAGTTTTTTCAGGGTAGAAGCACAATCTAGGATTATTCAAATAAAAATATTCAATCAATTAGGGCAACTAATCAAAACAATACTTGATAAAAATAATATTGATATTTCAGAATTTAGCCAAGGATTATATGTCGTTAAAATAATTGACGAGAACGGACATATAGAAACTAGAAAAGTTGTAAAAGAATAAATAAAAACGCTATGAAAAAAACAATTAGTTTAAGTTTATTTAAAAGATTACAAAGTCTATCAATCTTTTTGATTGTTTTATTGACACTAAGTTGTGAAAAGGATGAGAATAGTATTTATCAAGGAGATGTTAAATTAAACCATCAGAAACAAGTTGATTCGTTTGGTGAATTTGGATATACCGAGATTAATGGGACTCTAACAATTTCCTCGACAAACCCAGATCCGATTATTGATTTATCTCCACTTAAGTCTATAAAGAAAGTACATGAAGATTATGGCCTTGGCGAATACCGTCTGCCAGATTGTGAAGATTTTGGTATTGAATACGTTGGAGGCGATTTATGGTGTTCAATGAGTAGTTATAATCTAGATGTGCTCATGGATCTTGAATATGTGGGTGGGGACTTCACTATTAGTAATGAAAGTGTTTACTTTTACCAAGGCATATATAATCTTGATGAATTAAGTAGCCTGAGTTATATTGGTGGTAGCATAAGCCTTGAATATTGTAGCATCGAGAATTTAGATGTATTTTCTTGCCTAACTGAAATCAATGGGGATTTAATAGTAAGAGGTATTTCATATTTGAATAATATTGATGGATTAAGTAATCTTGTTGGAATTAATGGTAACCTTATTATTGATTCAAATCATGAATTGACAAGTATAGAAGGCTTAAGAAATATTTCTTCTATTGCCGGATCGTTTTACTTATTTAATAATATTTCGGAGATAAATAGTTTACAGAATCTAACTCAAGTAGGTGGTGATTTTACTATCATCGCCTTTGGACTTGAACATATTAGTGCAATGAGTAAATTGACAAGTTTACAAGGTTCTTTCGAGCTTGAACATACAGATTTAGCAAGTCTAGATTTTATTCAAAATCTTTCGTATGTTGGAGGTAATTTGGACATAGATGGTAATTGGTCTCTTACCGATTTTTGTGGTATTGAAAACTTGATTATTTCTAATGATCTGGCTGGAGATTATACGGTCTATTTTAATGCCTACAACCCAACTCAACAAGATATCATCGATGGTAATTGTAGTCAATAATTCGTTCTCTTAGATAGCAATTAAACGAACGAATAAATATCATAAGAATATGTAGGTATTAAACTGTTTAAGTACTATAAATTATCTAAATTAAACACACATAACCATTTACCTTATTCTTTTATTTTAGAGAATGGTTTTGTATCTTTTTTTGCTGAGAATATCGTTATGCCAAGATTTACTCTTGCTTTTTGTTCCGAACCAAAAAAGTAACCTGTTGAAAAATCCAAATAAACAGTCTTACCTAATGGAGCACTTAGGCCAACAAACGTCCCAACTGTTGATATTTTTCTTGAAAGTCCTATAGATTCTCCTTCAGTGCGAGCCTCTTTTTCTACACTTTCGCCAAAGGCTGCTTCAATTTGTGCAAAAGGGACGACAATAGCTTTTGAAGGGAAATAGTATCTTGCGCTAGGGCCAAAGCTTTGTATTGATGTTCCTGAGTTTTTATTATGTTCCATGAAATTCTTTCGACTAAAATTTCCTTTTAAACTAAGACTAAAATTG
>CAYXXW010000396.1:1212-2854 GCA_964469115.1 uncultured Melioribacteraceae bacterium | reverse complement strand
GATAATCATCAGCCTTATTTAGATTCATTAAATAAAAAAGTTATTGATCGAGGCTTAGAAAATAGAATAACTATTCTGAATAGAGATATGTCCAATTTAAATTTTGAACCAAATTCATTTGATTTGATTTGGTCTGAGGGCGCTATTTATAATATTGGTTTTGAAAAAGGATTGAAGCTGTGGAAACCTCTACTAAAACCCAATGGCTATATTGCTGTAACTGAAATATCATGGTTTAAACAAAACCCACCGTATGTCCTATCTGAGTTTTGGAATAATTCATATTCGCAAATGCTATTAGTCGATGAAAACATAAAAATAACAAAAGACTGTTGTTACAAATTAGTAGATCATTTTACTTTACCGGAAAGTGATTGGTGGAATTATTACGATCCATTAATGGAAAAACTTGAACTACTAAGAGCAAAATACAGCAATAATAAAAAAGCATTGGATGTAATGAATACGGAATCTCAAGAAATTGAGCTTTACAGAAAATATTCAGATTTTTACGGCTATGAGTTTTACATCATGCAAAAGTATTAAAAGGGAGTATTCTAAAATGGACATAGAAACATATATTATTATTGGCGGTGTATATAACTTGGGACTGGTAATTTTTCATCTCCTTTTCTGGAAGATCTTCAACTGGAAAAAAGGATTACGTTTATTAAGCTCAGTTAATAGAAATACAATTCAAGTTCTCAATATATTTCTCACCTTGGTTTTCTTATTTTTCGGATATATCTCTATATTCCATTCAAATGAACTAACTTCAACCAATTTAGGAATATCACTGTTAGGCTTCTTTTCACTTTTTTGGTTTCTCAGAGCTTTTGCACAAATTTACTTTTACGGTATAAAGAATAATTTCTCAATAATACTATTTATGGTTTTCATTTTGGGTGGATTGCTTTATATATATCCATTTATGAAATCTATTTAGAGCTTAAGAGTTCAATTTGCAGAACAAATCAATTCCTTTTTCTGATTTCTCATTCTCACTCATTTTTACTAAATTTCCAGTCCTTAACAAATTCTAAACAAAACGAGAATCAAATATGATTAAAAGATATTTCTTAGTTACATTCATTATATACTTTTTAGTCGGCAATAAAATAGATGCATGCACAAATCTTATCGTAACAAAAGGAGCAAGTAAAGACGGCTCCGTTATGATTACTTACTCTGCCGATTCATACAATATGTACGGTGAATTATATCACTTTAAACCCGCAATTTACCCGAAAGGTGCCACACTAGAAATTTACGAATGGGATACGGGAAAATATCTTGGCACAATTCCTCAAGCCGAAGTGACTTATAATGTTGTTGGCAACATAAACGAACATCAAGTGGCAATTGGAGAAACAACGTATGGCGGAAGAAGGGAATTGCGAGATAGAACCGGAATAATTGATTATGGAAGCTTGATGTATATTGCACTTCAAAGATCAAGATCGGCAAGAGAAGCAATTAAAATTATGACCGATCTTGTTGCAGAATATGGTTATTCCAGCTCAGGCGAATCTTTTTCAATAGGTGATAAAAATGAAGCTTGGATATTAGAGATAATCGGTAAAGGAGAAGGAAACACCGGAATAGTTTGGGTTGCAAGAAAAATTCCCGATGGAAATATTTC
>CAYXXW010000396.1:0-1112 GCA_964469115.1 uncultured Melioribacteraceae bacterium | reverse complement strand
AAATATTTTAATGAGCGACCCATTTCAACTTATCAAACCGGCTTTTCATTTGTGTCTCAATCACGTTCACATTTACCGAATGAGATTGGCGGTGTACTTTGGTTTGGAGTTGACGATACTTACATGACAGTTTACACTCCAATGTATTGTTCAATAAATTCAATCCCCTTCAACTATCAGGAAAATATTGCATCGCTTGGTAAGTTTAATTGGGATGCAGTTTTTTGGGTCTTCAATGCAGTTTCTAATTTTGTTTATCCACGCTACTCTCTTGCAATAGATGATCTTATTAGAAAGCAGAATGATTTGGAAGGCGGCTATCTAGTAAATCAAGGAACTGTTGAAGCGACTGCACTTTCTCTACTGAATAAGTCAAAAGGTGAAGCCGTTAAATATTTAACCGAGTACTCCAATACTTCGGGATTAAATACGTATACTACTTGGAAAGAACTTTTTGAATTTCTTAACATGAAATATATGGATGGCGTCGTAAAAGATGAATACGCAAAACCAAAACGGGTCGGTTATCCACAAGAGTTCTTGAATTTGATTGCAGAAGAAGGCGGTGAAGCAATTAAGATTAAAAAACTTCAACATGATATTGATGCTTCTTATGCAGATAATATTAGAAAGGGAAATGAGTATTTAACCAACAAAGATTATAAGAACGCATTAACTCATTTCAATTCTGCATTAGAATTAAAGCCAAAAGAAACTGAACCAGAAGAAAAAATTAATAAGATCAATTCTGTTTTAAGTTCTATTGAGGAAATTCACAAAACTCACTTTGCCAAGTAGAGAATTTTATATGTCTCAGTTATCGATTAAAAATGTTGAAGAAGCTAAACGTAGAATAGATAAGTATATTCATACAACACCTATTTTATCTTCTCGAATGCTTAATGGAAATTTGGGGCATGAAATTTATTTTAAGCTGGAAATCTTTCAAAAAACTGGCGCATTTAAAATAAGGGGTGGGATAAATACGGTTACCTGGTTGATAGAGAATAATAGAAAACCGAGACACATAATTGCAAATAGTTCAGGTAATCATGCACAGGCAATTGCACTTGCATCAAAAATATTTGGTATCCCTTCAACTATTTATATGC
>CAYXXW010000395.1:0-2856 GCA_964469115.1 uncultured Melioribacteraceae bacterium | reverse complement strand
ACTAGTAAGCTGTGAAGGTGGTACTATATTTTTGGATGAAATAAGTGAAATGAGCCCAAGGGTGCAAGCGAAACTGCTTCGGGTTTTGCAAGATGGAATTATACAACCGGTTGGGTCAAACGAACAAAAGAAAGTTAACGTTCGATTTATCTCTGCATCAAATCAAAATCTTAGTGATCTTGTTGATCAAAATAAGTTTAGAGAAGATTTATATTTTAGATTAAATATTATTGAAATTGCTGTACCGTCTTTAGAATCAAGGAAGAATGATATTCCAATTTTAATAAAACATTTTTTGGTAAAATATGAAAGTGATAAATTGTTTTCAGAAGAGGTTTTAACAATAATGCAGAAATACGATTGGCCTGGAAATATAAGGGAATTGGAAAACTTAATCAGAATGCTATTGGTTACAGTAGAAAATAAAATAATTAATGTTGAAAATTTACCTGCAAAATTATTAACAAAAAATGAAGTTCAAGTATCACAAAATATAAATTATGAAGATGAGTATAAGATTGCATATAACAAAACTCTCTCTTCATTTGAGAAAGAATATATTAAACATCATCTTAGTAAAAATAATTTCAACATTTCAAAAACAGCTGATTCAATTAACCTCTCTAGAGTTTCACTTCATAAAAAAATAAAAGAACTCAATATTAATTTGAACAAAAACTGTTAATTCTAGTTTACATTTTTTGTTAACTGTTCTTTACACATTTCTCAATTAAAAAAATAATACCCTTAATTTAGATTAAAAAATAAGATTTGTTTTAAGGCATACCTTTTGCATTAGTCTCATTGAACATGGAAAAGGAAATTTTACTTGAAGTCACTTTTAATTGTAATTGAAGAAGAATATCTCTCAAAAGGCATTGCACTTGGCTTAATGAATGACTACCAAAGCATTCATACAACTAAAAATCCATATGAAGCTATAGAAATTCTGAAAAAAGATAACATCAATGCAATAATATCGGAAGTAAAATTCAGCACCATTTCTGTTAAAAAATACTTAAGTAGTTTAGAAAAAGATTCTAAGAAAGCAACGAAAATAATAATCTTATATGAAGATCAAAATCAAGATTTTATCAAGAGTGAAAAATTTATTTTTATACAAAAACCGATTGCAATATTAAATATTATAGAAACACTTAAATCTAACTCAAAAACAAAAATCAATTAGAAGGGGAATTATTTATGAAACGAATAATACTTTATTTGTTTGTCTGCCTAATGTCTTTTTCAACTACCTTTAGTCAAAAACTAGCTAAAGAAAACTTCGAGCCAAAAGTAGAAAATGGAAAAGTATTAAATTCTGCAGAAGCATTTTTTCAGAATGGTTTAACAAGTATTCTTGAGCAAATTTGGGTTCCAAATAATTGGGAAGATGATGCTAGGACACTATTTGAATATAATGATGCTGGATTACCAATTAAAATGACTACAGAAGAATATGTTAATTCAGAATGGGTACTACAAGGTGATATGACTTTCGAGTATGATGCCCAAGGGCAATTAGTAGAGCACATAATGTTCTACTATGATGAAGGAGTTGTTCAATTAGGAACAAAATGGGAGTATACTAATTCAGGAGAAAATATTTCTGAAGCAATAATATCAGATTGGGATGTTGATGGTAATGTTTGGGAAATCGAGATCAAAGATGTTTATGAATATTCAAATGGACTTAAATCAAAAATTATTGAATATGATTACGTAATGTCTAGTTGGGATGTTTCTTCTGAATATACATTTACATACAACGCACAAGGACTTGTAATTGAAGAGTTAACACAAGGGTGGAGTAATTCGGAAAACACTTTGGTAAATTCTTATCTTATTTCAACATCTTATAATTCGAATGGTAATATTCTTGAGACACTCTCTAGATCTTGGAATATTGATGCTCAACAATGGTATGAAGAAATCTATAACTTATCGGAATATGAATATGATAATAATTATAATCGTATAGTAGAAATTTACACTTTTGCTTTAAAATTCGGTGATTTAGCTATGATAACAAAAACAAAAGTAGAATCACAATATGATAATAATAACTATTTAATTGTAAGTATAGATTTTACTTGGGATGATATTTCTTCTCAATGGTTAGAACTAGAAAAATCTGATTTTACTAACGATGAAGCTGGAAATAAGCTTGAAGTTTTAATATCTTCAAAATTATCTGGCGATTGGGAACCTTATGAAAAACATATTTATAATTATGATGGAACAGTAGATGTAGACCATACAAAATTATTACCCACAGAATTTGCTCTAGAGCAGAACTATCCAAATCCATTTAATCCAGAAACAACAATTAGTTATACAGTAAATAAATCAAATAATGTGGAATTAAAAATTTATGATATTCTTGGTAACTACCTTACAACTTTAATTAATGAAGTTCAAAACCCTGGTTTATATAATGTCAATTTCAATGCAGCAGATTATTCAAGCGGCACCTACATTTATTCCATAAAACTTGGGAATAAAATAATAACTAAAAAATGTTTATTAATTAAGTAAATATCATATTTACGGTATTTACAAATAGCGTCAAATTTACTTCCCACATTGCGGACCATTAATTATTCTACATTAGTGGTCCGCTTGTTTTTTCATTAAAATTATTACGTACGATCTGATGATATATGGATTTAATTCAGCTATCGAATTAATTGACATGCTCCAACTGAAATCCTTCCGAAAAATTGTTTATTTTTACAAATAAATAATTAAACTGAGTTATTAATGGTCCACAGATTTGTATTGATTTTTCTTTTTTTGATTGCCTCCACTATATTCGGACAATTCGAGAGCAATAAACATATAGTCGGTCCTTCA
>CAYXXW010000394.1:0-2883 GCA_964469115.1 uncultured Melioribacteraceae bacterium | reverse complement strand
GGTATTACAAATATTTATAATAATGCTAAATTAAAAATAGGAGTTGGTTACTATAACCATATATCGCAAAATTCTTATAGAGTAAATAGTTATAAATTTGTGAGAATTGAAGGAGTTGAAAAATATAATTCCATTACTTACCAGGTTAAAAGAGTTGAATATCAAGCCATTCCATTTTCTGTCGGAATATTGTATTCTTTCAAGGGAGAAAACATTATTCCTTATTTAACCGCAGATATTGGATACAGTTTTATAGACCCGCTGCCAATAAAAACATCCGATTCATTTGTAAATGAGTATGACACTTTTGAAGAAATACCTGAAGCTTACAGGAAAACAGATGAATTGCCGAATAGTTCATTTACATATTCAATTGGTGCAGGTTTTAATTATAAAATGTCTGATTTATTTGCATTGAATTTGAGATACCAATTCAGGATAAATAGTGAAATTGCTAATACTCACCAAGTATTATTAGGATTAAGTTTAATTAAATAAATTACAAAAATGAATGGAGGTAAAAGCAAAAAACATTTACAAAAACACCCCGGCGCCGGCGGCACCGGGGAAATTTGCAAACTAAATTTGTCTCTCAAATTCAGCTTTGCAAGCTGAATAACACAAAAAGTTTGCAAAACAAATATAATATATCCGCCACAAATATTTTTAATTAAAATATGGTGATTGATATGAAAAACAATAACTTATCTGTTTCAAAATTTTATTCTACCTTCAGAAAGACTTTGAATTCATTCTCTTTTATATTATTGTTCTTAATAACCTTTGCTTTTATAGTAGTTAGTTGTGAAGAACCAAATACAATTGAAAAAGAAGAAATAGTTCAACAAGATGTACAAAAGAATACTGAAAAAGTAGAATTTAGTACTATTTCAAATATATCATATTGTCTCGCAAAATTCTTAGCTGACAAAGAGAATAGAAAAATAATTAGAGATGAAATAAGTTCAAGTAAAAAAATAGAAAACATCTTAGAAGCTACAGAGCTTCTAAATTCAGTAAAAAAAATTAAAGTAGATGGTAAGGTAAATGATGTCCCACTAATCGATGTTTTAGAGACATATATACCAGTAAGTGAAAAAGCAAATTTTAAGGCAAAAGTTTCTTCCCTTGAATTGGGTCAACTTGATATCTATTTTCCACTGGAAGAATGGCGAAATAATTGGAGGAGTGAAGATGAAGTTTTAGTAGCAGCTGTTGATTATAGAAATGATAGTGATGAAAATGACATATTGGCTTTTAACTCAAAAGGTGATAAAATTTATTTGTCTGCCGAAGAAACACCCCAAATACCTACAATTGTAGTTTACCCCAGTGAGAAAAGAGGGGCATATTATGAAAGTGTTGGTGACAATTATATTTCTGAGCCCACTGATAGAGCTATTTCTTCACTTGACAAGACAACTTTTACGTATGATTATAGAGTATATGGACTTCTTACAATGACAAATTGGGAAAGTTGGTGGGGTGGTTGGATGGAAATATTTATTAAATTTAGACATGCTTCAAAATCTAACCCTACCAATTGGAGCCCTTATTATTATACTGATTTGGTTTATGATGTACATAGGGGAGTAGGGAAATATCCTGATTTATTACTTGCAAGCAGCTATGTACCTCTAATATTTCAGATTGATATGTATGAGTGGGATGGATGGTTTACTGGAGCTGATGATCATATCTGTGATATATATTATACAAAAGTTGTAGGTTCTGATGGAAATTCTACTGGTTATAACACAATAAATATATACTATGACAACGGGACAGCATTTAGAACATTATGGGACGGCTTATCTTCATCATCAACTTATGATTGGATACAGCTCGATATAGACTAAATATTTAACAAACTTTTAATCCATTCTTGTTAAGTTTGATAACAATTGTACAGCGAAGTTAATCGTATCATTAACTTATATAAAAAATTAACTTCGCTAAATTATTATTTGAAAATAGCTTCCAAAAGTAGACTATGACAATCAATAAAACTTTCATGTTCCTGTTATATTTTTACAGTTCATTATATTTTCAGACTTCTAGCATAATAGTTGAAGGATTTGTTTTTGATAATAAAACCAATGAAAAATTAACAGGGGTTTTTATCTCAATTGCTGATAGCGGTGTTGCAATAACAAATGATGATGGTTATTTTTCATTCAAGATTAAGGCAGGTGAATATAAAGTTACTGCTGGAATGGTTGGATATGAAAAAGAAACTAAAAGAATTTCAATTGATTATTCGGACGAAGAATCTAAACTGTTTTTTAGGTTGATCCCAAAACCAATTAAAATTACTCAAGTTACTGTAACCGGTGAGAAATTTACTGAAAACGTTAAATACAAAACCTACCAATTGCACCAAGGTGATTTAAGAAGAATACCTCAGGTTGGGGAACCGGATGCTCTAAGAGCCCTCCAGGTTTTACCGGGAGTTACTTCCTTGAACGACTTTTCAAGTCAGATTTATTTAAGAGGTGGTAATTTTGATGAGACCTTAATTGCACTTGATGATGTGCCGGTTTACAATCCTTACCATTTAGGTGGAACTTTCAGTATGTTCAATATAGATATAATTGAAACTCAGACACTTTATCTTTCAAACTATCCTACTAAATATGGTGGCTATCTCTCCGGTGCATTAAATATTAAAACTAAGCCCGGCAATAGAGAAAAATTCAAAGGCTCAGTATCAATTGGGTTAATCTCATCTAAAGGTTATATAGAAACGCCTATTGGAAAAGGCTCATTGATTTTATCGGGAAGAAGAACTTATTTGGATCTAATAGGTGCTTTTGTCTTTGAGGGTGATTTCCCTTATTATTTTTACGATACTTATGCAAAATTCATATACCCGTTTGATAA
>CAYXXW010000393.1:0-2902 GCA_964469115.1 uncultured Melioribacteraceae bacterium | reverse complement strand
AAGTTCGGGACAAGTTTTTGTGGAAACAAAGAAAATGATATTGCTGCAATAGTCTATTATATTATATCACCAAGTGCTGAAAGCCCCATTTATGGATTAAACAACTTTAATTGTGTTTTATAAAGCATTAAGCACAAAATAAGAAGATAAATAGTATGATTAATCATGCTGCGGTGGCAGCTTTAATCCAAGTTTGACTATTATATCTATTTGGTACGAATAAAGTTGGTCAGCGTTGGTGGTAACAGATTCTAAATAGAGGTGATAAATTATGAAAAAGAATGATCCTCCAGTTATTGTTGAACAAACCTTCAATTCTTCTATATCAAGGATTAGAACTATGAAAAGTGTTAAATTATTTGTTATCCCACTATTTCTCATATTATTTCTTTTTTCGAACCGGACTTATTCGCAATCGGAAACATCATCAATAAGTATGGCAAAACCAAAACCATATCTCGAAAAATCTAATAATCCTAGTTCAGTAAAAGTGATAACATTTGAAGATGATATGAATGGGGACAATTCTGTAGCTGGTCTAGAAGCTAGGGGATGGGTTGTTGTTGATGCGGATGGCGGTGGCGAGAGTCCTCCATGGTTTAAAGGAAATGATGATGAGTATAGGTTTGATGCCTATGAAGGTTCGTCAAATGATTATGTCGCCTCAGACTGGAGTGGTTATACAAATAATGTCGTTGATCATTGGCTAATAACCCCTACAATTACTGTGGCAGTAGGGGATGTTTTTTCTTTTTGGATGAGATCTGGAAGCGAATGGGACGATTCTCTTGCCATTTATATATCTGACAATACTACCACTCTTTCAAGTTTTAGCTTTGTTGATTATTTTTTGGTTGATACATTAGGTTGGGTTGAATCCCGTTGGACAGTGTCTTCTATTCCGGCAGATGGTAAAATTAGGTTTGGACTTCGATATTATATAGCTAATATTGACAGTAATGGTGATTATATTGGTCTCGATCTATTCCAAGTAAATTCAGCTACAACCGGAAGCGTGCCAACTATAACTACTGGCACCGCTACAAGTATTACAACAACTTCAGCTGTACTGAATGGAACAATTAATCCAAATGGTCTTGCGACGGGCTATTTCTTTTCTTATGGTACTTCAACCGACTACGACAATTTTGAGTTTGGTGCTATTGAGCTTACTGGAAGTGATTTGCTACCAGTTAATGCTAATATTTCAGGCTTAACTCCTAATACACTATACCATTTCGAATTAAGCGCTGCGAATGATGCCGGAGATAGTTTTGGGGGAGATGTTACATTTACAACAGCCTCTGAAGGCAATTCGCCACCTCTAGCTACTACAATTGCTGCGACAAGTATATCGACAACAACGGCAACTCTTAATGGAACAATTAATCCAAATGGCTTAAATACTACATATATTTTTGAATATGGAACTTCAACTGCTTATGGGAACACGAAAGCTGGTACATCCAATCTTACTGGAGCGACAAATGTAAATGTTAGTGAAAATATCACTGGACTACTTTCCAATACTCCCTATCATTATAGAATTGTTGCAACAAATAGTGGGGGAACGACCAACGGGAACGATGTAACATTTATGACCTCATCAACTTCTTCTGGTGTAAATCTTAGAGCTACCGGATTAACATTGTCTACGTTTAATTGGCATTTTGGGAATTCAATTAATGCAGACATCGTTATTGAAAATAATGGGACTACAAGCTCTTCAGCAAACGAAATTCAATTATATCTTTCAGATAATACTTCTTACCAACAAACCGATGTCCCTGTTGGAAGTACAGTCTCATTTTCTTCAATAACTGCAGGTAATACACAAACTCAAAGCACTTCATTTTCAGTACCCTCTGTTGACGCGGGCGTTTATTATGTTTTTATTGTTGCTGATGTTAATGGAGTTATTAGCGAGTCGAACGAAAGTGATAATTACAGATTTAGCACAGAAAAGATTATTGTCGATTATCCGTCAAATATTCAATTATCTACAAATTATATTTTTACTGACACTCAGCAATCTTCTAGCTATAGAATGATTGGTCTGCCGGGAAATTCAAATATACCAATGTCACAGTTATTTACAGGTAACGCTGGTGAAGATTGGATTGCATTTTTTGATAATGGTAGTAACGATAATTACTTAATTGAGTATGATGGTTCTAGTACTTTCAATTTTACTCCCGGTAAAGGTTACTGGGCATTAAGTAAAAATCAAATTAATGTTAATCAAAATGTAAATTCTGGCACTATTGAAAGTAAACTATCAGCCACCGATTACTATGAAGTAGTATTCCCAATAGAACTGCATAATAATTGGAATATTATCTCAAATCCATTTGGGGAAGCAGTTAATTGGAGTGATGTACAAGCAATAAATGGAATTACTGAATCTATTCATGCATTTAATGGAAGTTATTCAAATAGCTCTTTTCTGGAACCATATCAGGGTTATTATTTTCTTAATGTTACAAGTCTTACATCTTTGAATATTCCTTTCCCATCTGCTGGGAATCTCCCAAAAACTTTAACTAAGGAATTAAATGAAGAAAATGAAATATCAGTTTCGCTTTTAAGTGGAAACGAGGTAAAGTCTGTATTGAAAATTGGATTCGATCAAGATTCTAAAATTGGATATGATAAGAATGATAGATTTATTCCTCCTGGAGATTTTGAAGAAAAAAGAATCTCCATTCATAATTCGAATTTAGAAACGGGATATAAATACCTTTCAAAAGATTATAGAATCCCTAATAAAAATCATATCTATGAAATTGAAGTAAAATATCCTATTGGAGAAAGTTATGATTTAATAATCGAGGGGCTTGAAAACATTGGCTTAAACAATGCTTATTTAGTGGGACCAAATGTAAATTTTGTTAATCTAGCT
>CAYXXW010000392.1:0-2917 GCA_964469115.1 uncultured Melioribacteraceae bacterium | reverse complement strand
AATTTCTTGAACCAAAGATTTAGCTGGAGTAGATTCCAAAAAAGTTACAGCCAATTTTGTAATATCTATTCTATTCAAATCAAATGGAACTTTTGATATTATTTGTGCCAATTCTTTTTTAGATATAACCAATGTTGGAACAAGATAACTGTAAACCTCTTCAATCTTATCTTGAATTATTTTTTGAACATTTTTATTACTCTTTTCATCTGAACAGAAAACCACATTTCCGTTTTGGATATAGGTTTGAACATTAGCAAATCCAAGAGACTCATAATGCAATTTTAAGTCAGCCATTTTAATTATTTTATGACCACTAATGTTTATTCCACGGAGTATTGATATAAATGATTTCAATCTAATTTAATTGCTTTATTTATTAGTATAATTATGAATGTTTTCTGCAATCTGCTTGATAATGGATAATGCTAATTCTTCTTAAACTAATATATAAAAAGAATTACAATTAGAAAAAATAGCTTAAATTGATTTTTGCTAAATTAAAATTTAGGTTTTTAAAAGATAAAAAAATGAGGAAGTAACATGAAAAAATTAAAAGGCAAAATTGCTTTAATCACTGGTGCAACTTCAGGAATTGGGAAAGCATGTGCAATTCAGTTAGCAGAGCAAGGAGCTAATGTAATTATTTCAGCCAGAAGAGTTAATCTTCTAGAGAAATTAGAAGAGGAAATTAAATCAAAATACTCTGTTAAAACGTATGCTGTAAAGTTAGATGTAAAAAATAATAAAGAGGTAGAGTGGGCAATAAACTCTCTTCCGGATGAATGGAAAAATATTGATATCCTTGTAAACAATGCTGGTTTGGCAAAAGGAATGAACAAAATTTTTGAAGACGATATTGAAAATTGGGAAGAGATGATTGATACAAATGTAAAGGGATTACTTTACGTAACAAGGGCGGTTGTTCCGGGAATGGTTGAGAGAGAAAGCGGACATGTTATTAATATTGGTTCTACTGCCGGTCATGAAGCGTATCCTAAGGGACATGTTTATTGCGCAACCAAACACGCAGTTAATGCAATCACAAAAAGTTTACGTATAGATGTTGTTGATAAAAATATTAGAGTAAGTACAGTTGATCCAGGTGCAGTTGAGACAAATTTTAGTAATGTTAGATTTTTTGGTGATAAAGAAAAAGCCAAAAGTATGTACAAAGGTTTAACTCCTTTGGTCGCTCAGGATGTTGCTGATGCAGTAGTATTTTGTGCAACAAGACCGCCGCATGCAAATATTGCAGAAATTATTATGATGCCGACACAGCAAGCGAGTGCATTAATTTTTCATAGGAAAGAGGAATAAACAACTAATAAAATATTGATAGATCTCCGGAGCCTTCTCTTATTATTTCAGCTTCACTTCCGCTTAAATCAATAATGCTGGAAGGAACTCCGCTTAAGGCACCCATTGAAAGCATTAGATCAACGCTGTTATTGAAAACTGCACGGATTTCAAGAGGGTCGTAAAGCAATTCACCTTTTCTTGTTGTTGCGCTTGTGCTGATTATTGGATTGCCAAGTTCACTTGCCAGTAACCTTGTAATTGTATTATCCGGAACTCTTATTCCGATAGTTTTTCTTTTTGTCCATAACATTTTGGGTACCTCTTTAGCTGCTGGAAGTACAAATGTATAAGGTCCTGGTAAAAGTTTTTTCATAGATCTGTATGCAAAGTTAGAAACCTTGGCATATTTTGAAATATCTTTTAGGTCTGCACATAAAAAACTAAATAATTTTGTTCCAGTGTCATTTTTTATCATATAGATACGTTCAACAGCTTCTTTATTAAAAATATCACAGCCTAGACCATAAACAGTGTCTGTGGGATAAATAATTACCCCGCCATTTTTTAGCACTTCAACAGCTTTATTCAAATACCTTTGCTGTGGATTCTCTGGATGTAATTCGTAGTATTCCATTTCGTTTTCCCTATTTCAACTAATAAGCATAATAGTAATAATCTGAGTCTGTAACTAATAAAAATAAAATCAATTTACCAAAAATGAATAAAAATTATTTTTGATCTCAATCATCAGAAAATTACATAAAAGGTTATATTTATCTGTTAAAAAAAATTATTAATTTGGAATAAAATTTATGAACAAAGAACTTGCGGTAGTTGCAGTTAGTGGTGGGTTAGATAGCTGCATAACCACTGCTATTGCTAATAAGGAATATAATTTAGCTTTGGTGCATATAAATTACGGACAAAAAACAGAATCAAAAGAATTAGAATCATTCCATAAAATAGCTGATTACTACAAAGTTGAAAAAAAATTAGTTATTGATTTTACTCATTTTCAAAAAATCGGCGGCTCTTCACTAACCGACAAATCAATGCAAATTAGTAAAGCCGATTTGAAAAATACTCAAGTGCCTACTTCTTATGTCCCTTTTAGAAATGCTAATATTTTATCCGCATGTGTTAGTTGGGCAGAAATTATAAATGCATCAACAATATTTATTGGCGCTGTGCAAGAGGATTCTTCCGGTTATCCGGACTGCAGACCTGAGTTTTTCAAATCTTTTGAAGAGACTGTAAATTTAGGGACCAAGCCGGAAACAAACATTAAAATTAAAGCCCCAATAATAAAATTGAGTAAACAAGAAATCATCAAATTAGGTAAAGAATTAAATGCTCCCATAGAACTTACTTGGAGCTGCTACAGTAACGAAGATGAAGCTTGCGGAGTTTGTGATAGCTGTGCACTAAGACTAAGGGGATTTCAAAGCCTTGGAATGGTTGATCCAATCACGTATAAAGAAATGCCGAATTATAAAGAATAAAAGGAAAGGTCTATAATGGAAGACAAAAGAAAATTACTGGAAACTTTTGAAAATGAATATACAGACAGAGATTATGTTATTGAACATACCGCTCCGGAATTTACCTCTGTTTG
>CAYXXW010000391.1:0-2923 GCA_964469115.1 uncultured Melioribacteraceae bacterium | reverse complement strand
ACAACCGTAGCTATTAAAAATAGCTTAACTATCTGGTTGTCGTAACTGAACTTTTCAACATTCATAAATGGAGCTCCTTATATGGTTATTATGGATATCTATATTATTCTAAGATTTATCCTCAGGTTTTTCTTTTTTAACCTCATTATCAAACAGAATACGCACGGATGGTGTATAATTATCATCATATTGACCGGATTTTACCGACCAGATATAAGCTGCTAAGAATATAATTGCAACAAACGAGCTAAAAGCAATTAATACAAAAATTACTGACATTACAATAAACCTCTTCTTTTAGCGATCATATTTGTTGTTAATGTTGCAAACACCACTACCGAAATTGAACTAAGGGGCATTAAAATTGCGGAAATTACCGGAGATAGTGTTCCTTGAACAGCGAAACTTAATCCTATAATGTTATAAATAAAGGAAATAATAAAGCTTAAGATAATAATATTTTTGCTTGTTTTAGAAAATTTTATAAATGTATTTAGTTTCTCAAAGGAATTAGCATCTAAAATTCCATCACATGCAGGCGAAAAATTATTTATATCTTCCGCAACTGAAATACCAACATTGCTTCTCTTAAGTGCTCCCGCATCATTCAAACCGTCACCTATCATCAACACTTGTTTATTCATATTTTGCAATTTTTCAATGTATTTTAGTTTGTCAAATGGTGTTTGTCTAAAATGCATTTCTGTATTCGTATCAAAATAATTCAAAAGTTGCTCTTTCTCGCCATCTGTATCTCCCGATAAGATAGAAAGCGTATAATCATTTTTTAGAGAAGAAATAACTTCCTTCAGTTTTGGACGATAAGAATTACCAATGGAAAAGAAGCCCTTGACTTCGTCATTTATCGAAAGAAAAACTTTTGTGCTAATGTTGTTTTCAGCCTTATTAGGTTCTTCTGTTACATACATTTTTGAACCAATTTGAATTTGATTGCCGTCAATATTTGCGGAAATACCTTTTCCAGGGATTTCAGAGTAGTTATCAATTCCTAAAGTGTCTTCTCCATCAAATATTTGAAAAATACTCTTGCTTAAAGGATGTGATGAATTCCTAACCAAAGATTTAACAAGCATGTTTTCATAATCGGTTAATGAATCTCCAACAAAAGTAACATTTGCATTTTTAGTCTCAGTAATTGTCCCGGTCTTGTCTAAAACAATTGAGGTAATTTTGGATAACTTTTCTATAATATGAGTGCTTTTCAGATAAAATTTATTTCTTCCAAAAATTCTCATGCTGCTGCCAAGTGTGAATGGGGTGGAAAGAGCAAGCGCACAAGGACATGCAATTATCAGCACTGCGGTGAATGCATTGAAAGCTAAATCTTTATTTATTGGGAACCAATAAAAAGCGGAAAAACCCGCGATTGAGAGGACGATAAAGGTAAAATATTTACTAACGACATTAACGAAAGCATCAATTTTACTTTCATCTTCTTTATCAAAAACTTTGTTATTCCATAAGCGGGTTAGGTAACTTTGAGATACCTCTTTAATTGTCTCAACTTCAATTGCTCCGCCAACCTGTCTTCCGCCAGCATAAATTAAATCACCATTAATTTTCTCTACTGGATTCGATTCACCGGTTACAAAACTGTAATCGATAAATGCAGAGCCATTAATTAGAACTGCATCAGCCGGAATCAGTTCGCCATTTTTTATTACAATTCTATCGCCGATTTCTAATTTTTCTACAGGTTTTGTAGTCTCAACTTTATTCCTAACCATTGTAACTGCAATAGGGAAGTAAGACTTATAATTTCTTTCAAAATTTAATGCCGCATAAGTTTTGTTCTGGAACATTTTACCGACAATTAAAAAGAAGACCAAAGCAGTCATTGAATCTAAGTAACCGGCACCAGTTTGAGAAAAAATTTCGTATAAGCTTCTCAAGAACAAAACAATAATTCCAAGTGAAATTGGAACATCAACATTTACAATCTTCTTCTTTAATCCTTTATAAGCAGAAATAAAATAATCGCTGGCGCTGTAGAAAAATACTGGAAGTGAAAACAAAACATTTAGATAACTAAACACTGGTCGAATATTATCAGTTGTTGTTTCGCCTAAAGATAAATATTCCGGAAAGCTAAACAGCATAATATTACCGGCTGCAAAACCGGCTACACCAATTTTGTACCAAAGTTTTTTATTTATTACGGCTGATTTTTCTACTCCTTTTCCGGCGAGATTAAGATCTGGTTCGTAACCAATAGAATCTAATAGAATTACAACATTCTTTAATGAAGTTTTCTCTTCATTAAATTTGATTGAAACTATTTTTTTTAGAAAATTAGCCTCAGAATGAATTATACCCTCATCCATTTTATAAAGATTTTCTAAAATCCAAATACAAGAAGAGCAGTGTGTTTGAGGGATACTGAAAGTAATGGTTGTAATTTCCCCGTCGGTAAAATCAATTAACCTTTCTTTCAGATCTTCATCTTCAAGAAAGTCAAAGTTCTTTTTAACATCATTTTTTTTACTTAAGCCGGGATTTTCATCTAAATTATAATATGTGCAGAGGTCATTTGCATCCAACAATTCATAAACTGTTTTGCAGCCGTTACAGCAAAAGAGTTTATCTGCAATTCTTATTTGGTCATTACTGCATTCTTCCCCGCAATGATAACAAATAAGTTTTTCGGCTATATCTATATTTGTTTCCTTTCTCAACCCGAATCAATATAGTATTGGTGGTATTATTTTGCCATGTAAAATAAATATTTTTATTGAAATATGATAAGAAAAGAATATGCATACTAATTAATAAATTTTTAGTTTTAAGAGAGATATAAAAAACATTAAACCGAAAATTACATGAACAACAAATCAGTAAATTCATTTCTTGAATCAAATGTTTTTTCAGTTATTAAACTGATTTTCTTTATGTATTTGTTTTT
>CAYXXW010000390.1:0-2927 GCA_964469115.1 uncultured Melioribacteraceae bacterium | reverse complement strand
GTAATAGGTGTTTTATCTTTTAATCTAGTCAATGGAGAAGGATCATCAACAGGACATTCAACAAATTCCCGCCCTCCGAAAAAATCAATTAATGGTTTTGGGTTTATAATATTTCCAAATAGCATCCTACAAAGTCCTCCTGGGTTTGATGCATCTCCATCCAACATTATCACATTCATATCACGTGATACTAGGCTCATACCAATTAATGAAATAATTGAACTTTTACCACAACCACCCTTACCACAAATGAGAATCCGTTTTCCAATTAAGTATTCTTCAATTGAATCATTCGTTTTTCTCATTATTTCACTTATATTTTCCATTATATCCCCTCAGCTTAAAATTTCTACTCATCTACAAATTGTTCTTTATTTTTTACTTCACTGATCTTTTCTTCATTTATTAAATATGGATTTCTTTTAACTATAAAATCACCTTTTTGTGCACCTAAAATATTTCCAACTAGTTCACACTTAGCAACAAGTAAATAATATATATTTGCGTGTTGGCCAATTAAGCCCTCCAAATTGCCTTGTCCTTTAGATATAACAATATCTGAAGAAAAAAATATTTTCTTAAACTCATCCGAAGTTGATTCGAGCACTACACCGGGCGCGTTATCACCAGTTGTAATTACAGTAGCTATCTTATCTATCCCAACAAGTTTAGCATCATCAATTGTTGCATCGTTAAGAACTGGAGAACCACGTACAGCAAAATTTTTATTGGGGATATTTATTGTTTCTAAGAACAATCTATCTAAAACTATCTCACCACAATTATCACCAATGTATAAAAGTGAATTAGCTTCATTTAAATCATTTTTTAATGATTTAGAATCATCAATTGCAATTTTGGAAAGTATAACTCTGTTTATTGTGTCCATAATGTTAAACTCATCTTGTGGACCAAAATCTATTACATTCCCAGCAATTGCTAATCGCATTGCCATATCAAAAGGATCATTTGCTTTCTCTACCATTTCTTCAAATTCTGAATACATATCTAACATCATTCTGTTATATTTATTCTTTATTTCATGATAAGGATCAGGATCATTTAGCTCTTCTCGCATCATCCTATGCATTTCTCTACCAAGAACAGGTGGCGATTTTTTGTAATCCATCTCTGCAATGAAACTTAGTAATCTACGCATAGCTTGTTCTTTTTTTATTTCTGTTAGATCACCCATTTTTAACAATCGGACGAAACTATTTACAATACACGGAATACAATCCAAATTAGTTTGCATACTTTTCCTTTGATAGCATTAATATTTTTAAGAATCATTTAGTCAATTTTTTCTTTAACAGCTCATGATGATAAGAATCTTCTCTTAATAATTTAGCTCCACATTTAGGGCATTTTTCATCTTGACAAGGGACTCCTCTTTTATGATTCGTTTTGAAACCACATTTTGGACAAATACAATTACCCATTGATCCCATACGATTAGTGTTACTCATTTTTCTCGCTCATATTTTTGTATTCGATTTTCTAATAGCTAGTCAACTTCATTCTGCAAATATTTTATTCCCAATTCGAACAATATTAGCACCTTCTTCTATTGCTATTTTATATGTGTTACTCATTCCCATGGATAAATATTCCATTTCAATATTTGGTATTTTTGCTCTCTTCAATTTTTCAAATGCCAATTTTGTAAATCTGAAATAGGGACGTGCAAATTCTGGATTACCAAATCTTGGTCCCATTGTCATTAATCCTTTTACCCTTAAGTGGGAATAGTTTATTATTTCTTCTAATAGATCATCCAGATCTTCCGGTAGTACGCCAGTCTTGTTAGATTCTTTACCACTATTTATTTCAATCAGAATTGGCATTACCTTATTTTCTATTTTAGACCTTTTGTCAACCTCTCTTGCTAGATGTACAGAATCAATTGTTTCAATCATATCAAAAATCTTAACCGCAGTTTTTGCCTTATTTCTTTGAAGATGACCAATCATATGCCATTTAGCTTCGTTTCCAATTTGTTTATACATTAGTTCTGCTTCTTGAATATAATTATATCCAAGAACTTCAATACCACCCTCAATTGCAGCTATAACCTCGTCATAAGTTCTAGTTTTTGCTGCAGCAATTACTAATACTTCAGGGGGAATTGAATTCAAAATGTTTCTTACATTATTTTCTATAGTTTTTAATTTCACTGCTACCTTCCTTAAGAAAGTTTTTTTATTGTGTTATGGTATATTTAAATTTTATCAATATTTTATATCTTATTTTTTACTTCATATTTTTCAAAAATAGTTAATCATATGCCAATCTCATTTTTTTATCTTTCAACGTTGGTTTAATTAACATTTTCCATTCCGGGGTATTCCAAGTTTTCAATTTTGTATGTGTTAAATAATATTTTTCTGGAATTGGGTGAGTCCCCACTACTACTTTTAATCCAAATTTTGTTTCAATAAATTTTTTGAAGTATGCAATTCTGGTACATGGAGGATAGCCCACAACCATACCAGTAGCAAAATGAATAACTTGGGCACCATTATTTTTCATACTTTCAGGAGCATATTCAATATTTCCACCAGGACATCCACCGCAACTTGTATAACCGACAAGCTCAACTTCCTTGTCTTTGTAAATGTCAAAAGCACCTTCTCTTTCTCTCAATGCTCTAAAACATTTACCTCCTGCACAATTTTTGTATCTATCACAAATTATAATGCCAATTTTAACTTTATTTAACATGTACTTATCCAATATTTATTATTAAAGAAATTTTGATTATCTGCAAATTAAGTGATCACTCATTTTTAACTTCCCTTGTTCTAACAGAATTGATGCTAGTTCGGCATTTGTTTCGGAGGTAACCAATGGTTCTATACCAAACGATTTTATATCCTCAACCAGTTTCCAACCCATCCCATGAGAAATTAAATATTTACAATCTT
>CAYXXW010000389.1:0-2938 GCA_964469115.1 uncultured Melioribacteraceae bacterium | reverse complement strand
TTTAACTTCAACACCCACACTCTCAAATTGAGCTAATGTTGGAACCAACCTTTCAAACGAAGGTCCCCTTGATAGCATATAATTCAATGGATCTTCAATTGTTATTGATTCCCCATTTGGTAAGTTTATTGTTACACTTTCAATAACAATATTTTCATCTGGAGTTCCACCAACTGGTAATGAAACAGCAGTAAGTATCCAATTATCTAGAGGATTCTCTGTATTATCAATTTTAACAAATTTTAAGTTACGTGTAATTGATGTTGAGAAAGGTTTTTCATAAACATCAAGATCAATCTCATCAATTGGCACGTCAATAGGTTCGTTAGAAGCAACGATAAATAAAATACCTTCGAATGTTTTAGTCAATGTACCAAAAGCTTCATCTCCTTCAAATCTAATTACAAGATTTCTTTCAACCAAACGCATTTTTTGTCCAACTCTTACCGGATAGATTTCTTCTGCAGTTTTACCAAGAATAAAATCCATTGCTTCTTCTTCGTCATAATTTACATCAAAGGATTGAATGGATTCATCTTCATCGACTATTTTCTCTAAAGCTTCTTTATCAGACAGAGTATTGGAATCTGATAATAGTAATGAATCTTCTTGATTACATGCTAAAAAGCTTATAAGAAGAATAAAGGTTAAAAGTAATTGTACAAGCTTTGAGGTTAAGTTTTTCATAATATTTCTCCCATTTTGTTAAGATTTTCGTTTGCGAATCTGCCACATGAAACGCATCTTCCGTGCCAAATCGGGAAAATCGTGTAAGTTGTTATTTTTAAATGACTTAGCCAAACGAGCAAATTAATGAAAATGCCTGAATCGTAACTCTAAATGCCTGATTAAAAATAATCAGGCAGTTTGCTGAAGATTTTTAATTACTAAATCGAAGTAGATATGGTACTTTTGAGGGAGATTCTTATATTTTGAGTTAAGAAGAGATTTGACTTCTTCAAACGGTTTGTCAGGATGTCTCAATACTTCATTTTCTACATTTTTTAGAAATGTTTTTAGTTTGGATTCAACTTTTTCTTTAACGGAGACTTCATCTGTTGCAGAAATTTCATCAACTGTTTTATCAAAATTAAAATTGTTTTGTGTGTACAATCTGAAAAATAAACCTCTAAAATTTTCCGATATCACGGTTCTATTCAGATTTCCAAGTTCTTTTGCAGTTTCATTAATGGATGAATGTGAAAAGCCCTTCTCCCGGAGTGACTCTAATATTAAAATTTCCACCTCTTCCTTATCAATTTTTGATAAATCTTCAGGAAGATCTTTTAGTTTTATAATTGTTCTGTTTTCAGATTTAGCAAATATCATTGCTCTTTTTATTATTGATTCCAGCTCTCTTATATTTCCTTTCCAATCATTCTCAATTAATTTTTTCATAACTGCTTTAGAAAAAATAAATTTTTCACCTTCCTTTTTAGCAAAGTATAGGGCTAAAACTTCAATGTCTTCACTTCTATCTTTTAAGCTAGGCAGTTCTATATTTATTACATTTAATCTATAATATAAATCTTCTCTAAACTTTTTTGATTTTACAAGTACGTGTAAGTTTTTATTTGTTGCAGCAACAATTCTTACATCAGCTTTTTTCGTCTTGGACGAACCAACTTTTTGAAATTCCCCAGTTTGTAGAACCCTTAATAACTTTACTTGGAAATTTTCACTTGTTTCACCGATTTCATCTAAGAATAGAGTCCCATTATTTGCTTCCTCAAATCGACCTATTTTATCGGATACAGCCCCTGTAAATGCACCTTTAATGTGTCCAAAAAGCTCGCTTTCCAACAAACTATCAGGTAAAGCAGCACAATTAATTGCCACAAAATTATTTTCTTTTCTCTCACTCAAATTATGAATTCCATTAGCTACCAACTCTTTTCCACTTCCACTTTCGCCCATAATTAAAACTGAGACATTTTGCGGGGCAACTTTTTTTATGATTTCAATAATTTTATCCATCTTACTGCTTCGATAAACAATCCCTTCAAATATTTTAGGTTGGTCTGCAATTATATAATCCTGATTATCGTCTTTTTCAATCAATTTTAAGTTATCAATTTCCCTTTCAAGTTCTTTAATCTTTAAGTCTAATCCTTCTGCTGAGTTTGACTTTTGATTTGTTAATTGGGACTTAAGCTGTTTTAGTTTTTCTTCTTTTATCATCAAATTTCTTTGCAGAATTGCCGATTCATTTAACGATTCATCAAGTTTCTTTTTACTCTGAGAAGCTCCATAAATAAAGTTAAAAAGTATAAATGATATGATTGGTATGAAGAATGCCCCATAATCGAGCTGTAATTGAATTGTGTGCCATAGTACAAAGAATAGAATGAACTCAAAGATCGAGATGCTGATTAACAATAAATTTTTAAATTTACTTAATGCCAAAATAATTATTAGAATGAAAAAGAAATATTGGGAAAGATTGATAAGTTGATAATTAAGCATGCGGTTATTCAAAATATTATCAATAGCCAAAGCGTGTAATCCCAAACCGGGTAGATCAGAATTAAAGTAACTGCTAATTGATTTTGCAATTAGGGGGTCACTTACGCCGACTAAAATAATTTTATCTTTAAATCTAGAAAGTTTGCTATCATTATTTTCAAGCAGCTCAAAGAATTCTAACAGTTTATAATTGGTAAATGATTGCCATGAGGATACAAAGTTTACTTTTAAGTTTGAATTATCAGTATTTTTCTCGGAGAGTCTGCTAACAAATGAGAATTCTGCACCAACATTTGTTTTTATTCGAGAAGGAATTAGTATGCCATTTTGTTCAACAAAATTTATATGTCCGGTTAAAACATCTTTAAGTAGTTTTTTAGGGCTTGGATATAAAATATTTTCTGTTGCAAAAGTCCCCTCATTATCAACTAAATCTTCAGCTAATGAAGAAAGAACGACTTTACTGGTTTTT
>CAYXXW010000388.1:0-2941 GCA_964469115.1 uncultured Melioribacteraceae bacterium | reverse complement strand
TCATTAGTCTGCCGAAATTTATTTTCCTTATGGTTAGGTTTGTATCTTTGAAAAATTCTAATATTTTTTTATTTCTCACTTCGGATGTAAATAAACCTTTTATCAAAGTGACAAGAGTTCCTGCTTGCATCCCATGACCTGTTCCATCGCCAGTTGCCACGTTTAACTCACCTTTGTCAGAAAGATCAAAATCATAGTAATCGCCACCAACCTCAGTAGCAGTTTTCATATAAGCTGATATCTCATAATTATTAGTTTGAGGTAATTCTTTCGGCAGCATTGATAACTGAAGTTCACGTGCTTCTTCTAATTCTTTTGTTTTACGGTCATTCTCTGCCTGTATTATTCTAGATTGAGCTTCAGATGTTTGAGCCTGCAATTCGGCAGTTTTTGCTCTATGTTCTGCATCTTGGATTTTCATCCTTTCCTTAGCTTTATTCAATAATCTTCTTCTTTGAAATCGGTCCACAAGAAATATCCCAATTCCAAGTAATAAAGCATAAAATATATAGGCAATCCAGGTTCTATACCAAGGAGAGAGAATCTTAAAAGAGTATGAAGCTTGCTGGCTTTCGATTTCAAAAACATTTTTGGCTATTACATTAAACTTATAATCACCGGGAGAAAGATTAGTGTATTCTTTCTTATTTTCATTTGCCCAAGAAGACCATTCATCTTCAAATCCTTCAAGATAAGTTTTATATTGATTTGCAGTTTCATCTTCATAACTTGGTGCTGCGAATGTAAATTTTAAAGAATTATTTTCAAAATAAATTTCTGGGATAGTTGGATTTGCTAATAGACCCCCAAAATATAAAGATGAATCTGATCCGACATCCACTTTTCGTACTAAAACAGAATACTCTGAATTGTAAAAATTACTTTGCGTTAAATCATATTTAATTACACTAGAACTAGAGGAGAACCATACTTTCCCATCATCTTCCGGATAAATACTGAGGATTATTTCATTTGAAAATCTTATAAATGGCGCTTTTAACCATTGATAAGTTCCATCAGGCTGAGGAGTTCCCAATGCCGGTTCACGTCCAAGAGATATCCATAATCTTCTTAAATTATCTTCTCTTATATTATTGGGATTTATAGAGTTGGCAAACGATGGAACAACTTTATAAGTATTATCTAAAAAGAATGTGTTTTTATCATCATTGAATCTGTAGAAATTTTCTGCCGATAAAAAATAATTTTCACCATTTAGTTTTTTTACATAGATAACTCCACTTGGGAGGCCATTCGAAATATCAAATTTTTCTATAATTGGATCTTCAAGTATCACATTCCCTTTTTCGTCTTTCTTAAAGGTAATTTTAAATGCACCAGAAGCGTTAGTCCCGATCCATAAAATTCCATTATTTTCTTCTTCAATTGAATTTACTGGATCAGTTATATCAAGAATCTGCCCCTCGTCTACCCATTCATTTTTATTTTTATATAATGACCATAAACCTCTAGCACCAATGTAAATTCTATTTGGATCTGATTTTGACTTTGTTATTGCATTAACTCCATATTCATTTCCGATTGTTTTTCTAATTGGAGTAATTTGATATTTATCTACTTTAAATAGACCATCGTTTGCTCCAACAATTAGCTCACCGTCACTTTCTATAAATGCAAATGACTGGTTATTACTCCCTTTTAATTTATAGAATATTGAAGTTTTGGGATCTAGGTAATAAACACCATTATTTGTTGCTGCATAGAGAATTTCATTATGACGTATTATCTGGTAAGCAGTAGTTGAAAAATTATTTCTAACATCAAAATAACTTACTTGAGAGGCATAATCTATCCTCGATATGCCGTTATCAGTTGGTAGCCAAATTGCACCTGACCTATCTTGAAAAGTATAATAAATAACAGTGCTAATAATTCCACTGGCACGATTATATTTTTTTACCAATTTACCATATCGGTCAATAACTACTGCTCCGTCATTCAAAGTTCCCAATAAAATATTTCCATCATATAATATGGATCCTGGCAAATAAATTAGGTTTTTATTAATAAAATCATCCACCTCAGTTTTAAATGGAATAAAGTTAATGCCGTCATATTTAAACATGCCCATTGTTCGTGTCACAAATAGAACTGTTCCTTCCTCATCGGGGAAAGGCAAGGCAACATAAACTCTTTCATTAGCAAATCTTTCTCCTCCATTTAACATAACCAACGAATCCCCTTCTAATATCTGAAGACCTTTTCCCCACTCTCTTAAATATATTTTACCGTACACTTCTTTCATCTGATGAAAATCATCATCTCCTTGTATTACGCTAAATTCTTTCTTTTGTGTGTCCCAGATAAGCACGTAATTCGAGGTATTGAAGAATACTTTGTTGCCCAAAATAATAGTGGTCCAGACATCAGAAAAATTTCTCTTATCTTCCGGGACAAATTGATATAATGAATTGAATTTTAACTGACCTACTGAATCAGGCAAGTAATATCCCAGATCTCCAACGCCACCCGCATAAATTTTCCCATCTTCACCATTTGCAATGGAGCGGACTGTTGAATTGTTTGGCATTGGATAAAGTTTCCAATCAGCTCCATCAAATTCCAATAATCCCAAATTATTGCCGAAGTACATTATTCCTCTTTCATCCTGCATAATGGCCCAATTTTGAGTATCAGCTCCATACTCTTTTGGTGAATAATTATTTACCAATGGAAAACCGTTTTCTAATTTATTCTGTGAGCAAATTAAGCTGACAAAAGCAAATAAACAGATTGCAGTAAATTTTATTTTTAGCATTTAAATCCTAATTTTTATAAACATTATTTTACTTTTAGTTAAACAAATCGTCACATCTTTATTATCAAGATTTAGATTCCGGCATTCGCCAATCCAAAACTGGTAAGTTCGCTCAGCCGGAATGACAGCTTTTTTGTCATATTGAAGGAGTTTGTTTTTGAA
>CAYXXW010000387.1:0-2956 GCA_964469115.1 uncultured Melioribacteraceae bacterium | reverse complement strand
TCAACTTCGGCCTACGGCGAAGCATATGCTTTGTTGATAGAGAAAATGCTGAAAAGTGGTTTATTGGGATGAATAATATCGATGACAAATTAATATTCCGGAGAAATGGAGCAAACAATGACCTTACAATTAGTAATTCGGGATTTTTGGGTATAGGGATAAACAATCCATTACAATTATTACATGTATACGCCACAAGTAATCCTCGGATTCTTATTGAAGCGCCAACTACAGCAACCCCTGAACTTAATCTTAAAAGAGGGACAGAAACTTATAGTTTATTTATGAGTTCAACTAACAGTTTATCCTTTTTTAAGGATGGAACAAAAGTTACTTTTTCACCTTCTGGGAATGTAGGAATCGGAACTATAAGTCCAGCGCAAAAGTTAGATATTGACTATGGAAATATAGTTGTTCAAGGAACAAATAGTTTTACTTCACCTGGGCATGAAGGTGTTCTATTTTTGGGCAGCGTACATCATTATATTAAAGGAATTTATGGAACTGGTGTGAAAATTGGAACATATGCAGTGCCCGATGCAATTACAATTAAAGAATTATCTGGTAATGTTGGTATTGGTACTGCAAATCCTGGGGAACGATTAACTGTACGGGGCAATGTATTAATAGAAAATACATCCGGCGTTACAGTACTTGAATTGGGCGAAGGATTGGATTATGCAGAGGGATTTAATGTAAACAAAAAAAATGAAATTAAACCAGGTACAGTTTTAATTATTGATCCGGTGGATCCAGGTAAACTAACTGTGAGTGATGGTCCTTACGATAGCAAAGTTGCCGGCATTGTTGCTGGTGCAAATGGACTTGGATTGGGAGTTAGACTTGGTTCAGGGGAATTTGATTTTGACGTAGCTTTAGCAGGAAGGGTTTATTGCAATGTTGATGCTACTTACGGTTCAGTTGAGCCAGGTGATCTATTAACAACTTCTCCCACATACGGTTATGCAATGAAAGTAACAAATCACACAAAAGCAAACGGAGCGATTTTAGGAAAAGCTATGGACAGACTGCATGAAGGTAAAAAAGGTCAAATATTAGTACTAGTAACTTTGCAATAATTAAAGGAGTTTACTATGAATAAATTACAATTAATCTGTGTACTAATATTATTCATTCCTTTACAAATTATTGGTCAATTAGTAAGCGAAAAGGAAGCTTTATTAGCTGCACAAAAATGGCTTGAATATATTATAGAAACCAATGGTCACTGGGAGGGTGCTACTGATGCTGAAATTAATAGTGTTGAAGAACTTAGACACGGGGATAAAAAATTAGGCTATTACTTCAATGTTAACCATGATGGATTTATAGTAGTTTCTTTAAGAAGGGAGTTAGCCCCAATAAAAGCTTATTCAACAAGAGGAAATTTTAATCAAGAATGTCAGGAAGGTGTTATAGGATATATTCAAACCGCAGTTGAAAAACAGCTTAATGCAATTAAAAATTTGGTAGGCCCAATTGAAAGTGCAGCTGCATCGAGAGTTGAAAAAGTACTTGAATTTAGTTCTTATGGAGTATGGGATGACTTAATAAATGATAGATTGGCGAATTATAGGGAGGGGAGAGTTTTACTATCTTCTGACTGGTCGCAGGGATTTCCCTATAATATATATTGTCCAACAACCACAATAGGTTGTAGTGGTTCCCGATGCCCCGTCGGATGCGTTGCAACAGCAGCTGCGCAAATAATGCGTTATTATAATTGGCCGCCGTATGGATCGGGAAGTCCATATAATGATACATATGACTGGATTAATATGCCTGATACATTGGTATCCAATTCCGCACCAGAAAAAATACATGCCATCGCTGAACTAGGAAGCGAAATCGGCATAGCAGTAGGTATGGATTATTGTTCCGATGATGAATGTAAATCAAGTGTAAGTACTTCGGATATGGAGGGAGTATATGAAAATCAATATCGATATGCCGGGATGTGTCAAAAAATTAGTAGAGATGACTATTCTGCAGGTGATTGGTTTACATATCTTAAAACACAATTCAATAATAACTGGCCGGTGCAATACAAAATACCAGGACATAGTGTGGTAGTGGATGGTTGGCAGGAAATAGGGAATCCAATAATAAAACAATATCATGTTAATTACGGTCACGGTACAGACGCAATTTGTGATAATCATCCCAAAACCTTCTGGTATACTCTTGATGCAATCTGTGGAGGGGATCCAAATGAAGAATATGCACTTATAAACATTACACCAAATGTCCATCTTAATCAATTGGACCAAACTTATTCACGCAATTCGTCGTTTCCTTACCGTTACTTTGATATGGATGCATTTAGCTTATATAATGTGATATTTGAGAGCGGTCAGAATTTGCAATTTCTTCCCGGAGTTAAATTAACATGCAGTAATCTGCAGGGAGATTTTGTCAGGTTTGATGGATCACAAAACTTAAATACTCATCTATATACTAGCGGAGATGTCTCAAAAGGGATTCGTATTTATAATGGATCAGTAAAATTAATGAATGGTGGGAAAATAATAATTAAGCCAATAGGGGCACCAAGATACTTAAGGGCAACAGTTGTAACACCAGCCCAAATAAATATCACTTGGGAAAAGGGACATGGGCAACAAGATTTATTTGAAATTGAGAGGAGGACTTTATCTACTACTTTTCACTATTTAACAACAACTGGGTCTAATTTTTATGCTGATCCTGGAGTAACGCAATATAGATCTTATTGGTACCGTGTTAGAGCAATTAGTTATAAAGGTGAAAGGTCAGATTTTTCAACTGAAATTAGGGTGTATGCTGATAATACATAAACTTTTATAAAAAAATAACTAAGACTATCGAGACAGGGATTGATATTCATAGTTAATAAAACAGAATCATAATTAATTTAATCTGATGTGATAAGGAGAACTAAGACATCATATCTTAATATTTAATCTATTTAATTATT
>CAYXXW010000386.1:0-2963 GCA_964469115.1 uncultured Melioribacteraceae bacterium | reverse complement strand
GTCACATTGAATAAGTAATCAGGAAATGCTTATAAACGTTTCCGTTTCCGATAGAAGTTTACGTTGTTTTTACTTCCTTAGTTATTAAAAAATAAAGCTATGGAGCACTATTTTTAAGCCCCATAGCTTTGAATTATAAACTACTAACTCAATTTAAATTATTTTAGTTGATACACGAGCCGGAGCCGGACTAAAGTCCCCAAAGGGGCCATCTGGTGATGTTATTGCATATAGGATATCAATGCCTTTTTAAGGGGATTATTTTACACCCGAAGTAGAAAATCCAGGTAATGCTTTTTTGTAAGGTAATGGCTCCTGTAGTTAAGCTTCAATTGAGGTAAAATGGACGCCAAAAACAAAGAAAAATGTATTTTTATTCCTATAAAAATCGATCAAATCGGGTTTAATTAAGAGGCATTATATTTTAACAAGGTGGTACAATGATATTGGAACTCAGGCATAACAACTAAAGTCCAAGAGCAATTATTCCAGGTGCATCCTTATCATAATGATACGCTCTCCAGAAGAAGCCAGTAGAATTAAATTGCCATACCACTTCCCCCGCTTCCGTAACTTCCCAAATCCCAAAATCCGCTTCTGTTATCATCCTGTTACCATTAGGCAATACTACGGCACCGGATACTTTTGGCGCAAAAAGTTCAGGATCAGTAAAACTCCAAACTATGGTAGGCTCATTGTCTGTATTGGGTTCCAATGTATAGGTGTTTGGCATTTGAAGTTCATAAACGATGGATTGTTCAGTATTGTTCATTTTGTTTACAAAAATCAACATTTTTTGTCCATCAGAGCCTTCCCGCTCCAATAGATTTGGAAAATGATTGTTATAGAACAGACGCTCACCTATATTGTCATAAGTACTCGGATTGCCAAAACGATAGATCAAATCTCCTCCTTTGTTATAATTACCGCCAGAATTAGAAGAGGCCAGAACTGAGGATGTACTATGATCTATGACCCAGACTTCAGAATAGAAATTTACACTTAAAAAAATAAGATCATTACTTTTATCATAAGCTATACCATTGGCATGCATAATGTCTCCATCTTCCTGCGGGTTGTAGTTAAGATCTATCAATTGAGGATTGCCAGAAATGGATCCAAAATTTTCCTTGCTGTTGTCGCTGTCCTGAATAATATGGTCCCAGGCATGCCATTCCCAAACGATCTCATCCGTAGAAGGGTCTATTTCAATTACGGCTTCTGTAAAAAGATCCACATCTAATACCGAGCCATGTTCCATGGCTTCCTGGGAAGGAATTCGCTCCCAGACCAAAGCAATTACATTTCCATTGGGCAGTAGTTCAACGTCATGGTGGGTAATATAGTCTTCCGTAGAATATTCAAAGTTCCAATCTATAGTGCCGTCTTTTTGTATAAATTGAATCTTTCCACCTTTGCCACCGAAATTAATTAAAGGTGTGTCTGCCTCGAGTAGTGCAAGCAACCGGCCATCAGGAAGAAGCAGTGCATCATTGCCTACTTTATTGCTTAAGGGCCATTCATGCAAAAGTTGGGCATCTTTATTTATCAGATAAGCCCTGTTGTTTGCAGCATCATTGACCAGAACATAGCCATCATAGATTAGGCCAGGATTAAATTTTTCCACCATACCTTGCATATTATCGGGATCGGGATCGGGATCGGGATCAGGATCCAGCATATCATCATCCATAGCGATGGGATCCTTTACCATATTATCGTCGTTACTGCAAGAAACTAGGGCAATTGACGGCAATACAAGGATTAATAGAAGTAATATTCTTAGTAGTTTCATGAAAGTCGAATAGCAATTTTTTAGGACACACGAAAGTTCAATGGTCCATTACAAATATAAAAAAAGCTATGGTAGAATTATTCATATTCAATAATTCTACCATAGCTGGTTATTGTTTATTTAAACCCCAATCTTATTGAGCACTAATGAGCTCAATAGATTGGAGTAAAGGGGTTAGTTACTTTAAACAGGGTCCCGGCGGATTGGGACCAAGACTGAGATACAGACCATCCGGTCCCGTAATGGAGAAAACGTGTTCCTCTTCATAAGCACCGGAGGTATAGGAAAAGACCAAAGCTGCTCCGTCTGGTACGTCTATATCAAAACTTGCGCCAGACCCGCTAAGAACAGTATAATCGGTGGTGGCCCCGTTAATGTCAACTGTTAAAAAAGCACCGTCCCAGCCATCTCCGTAAAGGTCTATTAAATCCAGGGTCCAGGTTCCGCCTACCGTGGCATCGTCAACTGCAGGACATTTAAGGAGAACAAAGAAATTAAAGGCCTGTAGCTGTTCGGGTTGTCCCGTGATAGTGGCACTGTAATTGTCAATAGTAAATGCCTCCCCGGTTATACTACTGGTAACCGTACCCAAGAATCGAATCTTGTCTCCTCCACCAAGATCATCAGCGGATACACCCGCTGTCGCAAGAATATCTGTGAAAGGAATTGAAACATCTGCTGGGAAGCTCGTTAAGGTTGTCAGGAAAACCGCATCAGTATCAACACCTCCAACTTCAATACTTACTGCAAGATCATAAGATGCAACATTATCCCTGGGCGGATTAAAATTAGCCTCGAAAATCGCCCCCGTCAAATCAGCGAGACCTAGTACGGTCTGAAAGTCTTTAACCCTCATATAAGGTGCTATATTCTCTTCCTGATTAGGCTCTGGAAACGGATTCTTATCTTCATCCCTATCGCAGGATACAAAGGCCAAAGAGACAAGGAGCAGGCCTATAATGAATTTATTTATTTTTTTCATTTTTTTCATTTTTTTTATATTATAAGATACTATATATATCAATCTACAAAACCATCAGGATTAGTATCCCAGAATACCGGAGTATCAGGATTCGTTTTCTGGGTAATATTAATGTTGTTGTCCGAAGCAACTTGTGGATACCACATAGAGCGTACAAAAGTACCTGGATTTTCAACAACAAAAGCG
>CAYXXW010000385.1:0-2968 GCA_964469115.1 uncultured Melioribacteraceae bacterium | reverse complement strand
TTACATCATATTTCTTTTCATTTTTATCAGGTTATTCCACATATAGTTATAGTTAGTGGAATTGTGTTAGCTGTTATTGCAATCTTTTTACTTGCCATTGAAGAGGATGAACCACCAAAAGAGGAAGCCGTACATTAATGGATAAAATTGAAAAGAAATATGATGTAATAGTTATTGGAGAATTAAATGTTGATTTAATTCTGAATCAAATAGAATCACTTCCAGAAGTTGGGAAAGAAATTCTAGCATCTAAAATGGACTTGGTCCTTGGAAGTTCCTCTGCAATATTTGCCAGCAACTTAAGTTCACTGGGAGCAAAAGTTTCGTTCCTTGGAAAAATTGGCAAAGATATTTTCGGTGATCTTGTTATAAGTAGTTTAAAGAAAAAAAATGTTAATACTGAATTTGTGTTGAGAGATGAAAATCTAAAAACTGGTGCTACAGTTGTCCTCAATTATGATGAGGATAGAGCTAACGTAACTCATCCTGGAGCGATGGAAGATTTATGCATTGATGATATAAAAACTGAAATATTGAAGCAAGCAAAACATGTTCATATATCGTCTGTATTTCTCCAACCCAAACTAAAAGAAAATATATACGAAATATTTAAATTGGCTAAAGATGAAGGCTTAACAACTTCCCTAGATGTTCAATGGGATCCAGCCGAAAAATGGGATTTAGATTTAGAAAGATTACTACCATTTGTTGATGTGTTTTTACCCAATGAACAAGAACTTTTGAATTTATGTAGAGAAAATGAATTACAGAAAGCAATTAGTAAGATACAAAATTATGCAAATGTTATAGTAGTTAAGAGGGGAGCCAAAGGATCAATTTGTTGCAGTGAAGGAAATCAAAAAGAAATTCATGCATATTTAAATGAAAATGTTATTGATGCAATTGGTGCTGGAGATAGTTTTAATTCTGGATTTATTTTCAAATTTATCAAAGGTGCAGAGTTAATCGAGTGTCAGAAATTTGGAAATTTAACTGGGGCAATAAATACTACGAAATCTGGCGGAACAGCGGCTTTTACAAATTTTCAAGATATTATGGAAATTGCGAAAGAACGATTTGATTACATGGAGTAATAACAAAGGAGAGGTGATTTAGTCTATTCTTTTTATATTTTTTGAAATTAATAGATCTAAAAATCGGGAAATAATAATTATTAAATAACCAATATTTAAGCAATTATCTATCATAATAACAGGAGGTTACAATGAAGGAAAAATGGAAAAGATTTCAACCACGTGTATTGTTGATATCTCTTCTATCTATCTTCTTATTGCAAGGTGTAGTACTAGCAGGTACTACAGGAAAGATTGCAGGTAAGGTAATAGATGCAGAAAGTGGTGAACCACTTATCGGTGCTAACCTAATTATAGTTGAATTGTCCACTGGGGCTGCTACTGATATTGAAGGAGATTATTATGTAATTAATATAACTCCCGGAACATATCAATTAAAAGTGTCTATGATTGGTTACACGAATCAAATTATAACAAATGTTGTTGTTAATTCTGATAGAACGACTAATATTGACATTCAATTGTCACCAGGGACTATTTCAACCGAAGAAGTTGTTGTAGTTGCTGAAAAACCTGTTATTAGAAAAGACTTAACGGCAAGTATTGTGGAGATTGGCTCCAAGCAAATTGAAGTAATGACCCATCAAAATGTACAAACTATGCTAAAACAACAGCGTGGGGTTATTATTTCAAACAATCAGTTAGGCAAGGTTGGAAATTTTTATTTTAACACACCTTCAGATGGATTACATGTTAGGGGAGGGAGAGAAAATGAAACACAATTTACATTGGATGGAATGGTAGTTACAGATCCTGTATGGGGTGGATCTGAATTTATTCAAAACTCTTCAGGTGATTTTATTGATGAATTTAGTACCCTAGCTGGCACATTCAATGCTGAATACGGAAATGCAATGTCTGCTATTGTAAATGTTGTTACTAAGGATGGTTCTAATGAGAATTATCATGGTAAAATTAATTTATATACAGACAGATACGGCATTGAAAGATATAACGAAAAAACAGTTCAAGGTGTATTGAGTTTAGGCGGACCAGTTCCAGTAATAAACAATATGTCATTTATGATTTACGGTGAAAGAAAAGTAGGTGACGGTTACTTATATGGTATGAAATATCCTAATTGGTCAGACTCAAAAGGTTTAGATATAGATCCTGTCACAAAATTACCAGCTGGTGATGGCCAAGAATTTTCAATGGATCAATATGATTACTTGAATACATCGGCAAAATTGAAATGGCTACCTAGCCCAACAATTAAAGTTACAGCATTCGTTGGATATTCAGAATTTAAACGAGATTTTTACGACCATGGATTTAAGTATTATAAAGATGGTATGCCTCATCATGAGTCGGAAGATTTATTCATAAATTTAAATTGGACTCATACTTTAAATTCAAGCACATATTATACACTTGGTTTTGGAAACCAAAGTCGTGATCGTTTTTTAGGGTCTTTTCAAGACTTAGAAAAGTATGATGTAAATACCGAACGATCGGATCCAAACCAATTTTCTTATTCTGGTGAAAACTGGCAGCATCAAAATGAAGAATCATCAGCAAATACTGTTAGAGCTGTATTTGTTAGCCAAGTTGACAAAGGGAACTTGGTGAAAATAGGTGGACATTTTAGGGGCATTAATGTAAAGCTAAAAGATTTTAATCCAGGCGGTGTACCATATGATTATTATCAAAACTATGATTATAAGCCTAATGAGATAGCAGCCTATATTCAAGATAAAATGGAATTTACCTCTTTAGGACTTATCATTAACCTTGGAGTAAGATTTGATTATTGGGATGTTAAAGCACCATACTTAACAGATATGGTGAATCTTAATGATTTAAAATTAGAGGATCCAAAAGCGAAAACAGCAATATCACCAAGACTGGGGATATCTTATCCAGTATCTGAT
>CAYXXW010000384.1:0-2972 GCA_964469115.1 uncultured Melioribacteraceae bacterium | reverse complement strand
TATAAGTATTTATCAAATGGATAAAACACCCCAAAAATTAATTTAGGGTGTTTAAATTTATCAGTTTATTTTAATAAACCATTTGCCATCTATTTTAACCAACTTTGCTTTTTCATTTTCAGAATCACCATTTTTAAAGTTAGTGATAAATTTTACTTGAGCTGAATTTCCGTCTTCCTCAATAATCTCTTCTGTAATTTCAATGTTTTTTAGGCCATCTTTTTTATCCCATTGTTCAGCACCCATTGCAATTAAACCCTCAACTTTTTTGGTTTCAGCTTCAGAGAATTTTTCTCCTTTGTCAGTAACATACAGAACAGCAGCCTTTGTAGGTTTGTTTGCTTTCATTAAATCGTAGAGTTTTACAACCGTATCTCCTGGAGTAGAATTACTTGAGCAAGAATTAAAGCTAAAAGCTATTGTTAAAGCTAAAAAGAATCCATAAAATTTTAAATTTCTCATAATTACACTTTTAAATTATTATTTATTTATATTAAATTATTCTATTGAAAATTGGGGCTTTAGTAAATTCTGATGGAAATATGATGTTGTGTTTGCCAATACCATAGTTGAAAATGGTTGCTTTAATTTTTAAGGAGATACCAACATTGTTAAATGCTTTTAAAACAAGTTCTGTACAATATAGTTTTGAATCGGTTTCGAGGTCGTATTTATTATCAAACTCATATTTTTTTAAGTAAAACGAATTGGCTTCTTGCACAACTTTATCTAAAAAGAACTTGTTATAATGACTCCTGTAAATAGCAAATTCCGATGCGTTTTTTGGTTTTAAAAATTCTTTTAAAGATTCTTTTTTTACCAATTTGTTTTTATCAGGAACAATATGAATTACGAAAGGTATTTCATCCTCTATAGAAATAATGCCTAAATGTGTAAACTCAGCGTTTTTATCTGCTAAATAAACAGCATAACTTTCCGTTGAGCGACCACAGCGGAGAATTAAATCGCCATTATTTAGATTGGTAAGAGGAATATTTTTTATGTTAGTTGTTTTGTTTAGAAAAGAAAAATAGGTGAAATACAAAATGACCCAGCTAAGAATTACAATGCTTAAAATGGATATAAGTACTATTTTCATCTTCATAACAACATAGTTTAGTTATTACTTTGTAAGTATTGTAAGAGGGGAAACGTCATGTTACAATGGAAATTTTTTCCATTGTTTTATAAATAGATAGCATCTATTTAGGGCAAGTAATCATATGAATTTTTGTATGTATGGTAGACTACTATAAAAATACGAATAAATTAATTAAAAAAACACAAATTAGCTTATCCAGAAACAATCTAGATAGTCGATTAATAGATGGAATACTAATCCTATTGCAACCATTCTAAATTTATGTTGTTCTAAAATTAAATACAAGCATTCAATTTCTCACAACAAAAAAACCACCTTACTCTCGTAAAATGGTTTTGTTCTTGTCGGGATGACAAGATTTATTTGCATGAATCTGTTTTCATCGCATTGTTTGCAAAATCAAATCCATTGCTACGCAATAAGGTTCTTTTATTATCCGAATTTAAAAATTCAATTGCATTTTACACTCTCCTAATAAAAAAACCACCTGTTAAATAACAGATGGCTTTGTTCTTGTCGGGATGACAAGATTTATTTGCATGAATCTGTTTTCATCGCATTGTTTGCAAAATCAAATCCATTGCTACGCAATAAGGTTCTTTTATTATCCGAATTTAAAAATTCAATTGCATTTTACACTCTCCTAATAAAAAAACCACCTGTTAAATAACAGATGGCTTTGTTCTTGTCGGGATGACAAGATTTGAACTTGCGACCCCTTGCACCCCATGCAAGTACGCTACCAGGCTGCGCTACATCCCGTAAATTAGAAAAGCAAATATACCAAATTTCTTTATTTTAAAAGCTAATTTAGTTTCTCTAAAAATCTTTTTGCTCCCCGTTTTTTAATTCTTTTTTCTAAAATCATCGCTTCTGATCGTGAATAACATTCAGAGCTGTAAATTAATTTCAATGGCGTACCATGTTTTGTAGATTTTTCAAGATCTTGGGTTTGTCCAGTATAGTATTTTCCTGTAAAATTACTTTGCAATCTATAAACTGTATAAATCATCATTTGTGACCCTCACGCCTTGGCGTGATGCGCTACCAGGCTGCGCTACATCCCGAAATAATTGTTTACAAATTTACAGAATAATAAATCACAATAACAACTAATGAAGTAGCATTTTTCCAATTTTATTATTACCACTCAACCAAGCCACATTGCTGTTTGCAAATTGGATGGAATAATACCCTTCATCACTAATTTTTTTCCAAGTTAATCCTGCATCATTTGAAAAACTGATTCCTGTTTTTCCTACAGCAATAATCTCTTTTCCATTAGAATTTGGGACATATTGAACACAACTTTTATAGTTGGGTTCCTTTCCATCAGCCACCAATTTCCAAGTTGCTCCACCATCGTTAGTAATGGCTTTGTTTTTTGTATTTTCATTTGGTTTTGAATAATCACCACCTATAACAACACCAATTTTTTTGTTGTAAAAATCTATGGAATAAATTCCTTGAGATGCTGTTCTTTGGATTATTGGTGTGTCAAAAACGTCCCAATTTTTACCTTTATCTGTTGACTTATAGACTCTTGAAGAATTGCCACCGCTGGCTAACCACACAGTAGAACCAACATTTGTAATATTTGTATTGCTTGCGGCAAAAGCAGCTTCACCTTCCTTGGCTCTTGGAATTGTATTACAAGCTTTTTTCTGCCATGTTTTACCTGCATTATCAGTATAAATGATAGATAAGCAATCTTCTGTTGGATCGCCCATAGCAATACCATTCATATCATCTAAAAACTGCATACTGTCATAAAAAGCTTTAGCGTGCTCTTCTTTATAGACTAGAGTAGGTTTATTGTTAGTTATTTTGTAGAGTAGTGCAGGATTTTCAATACTTAAAGAAAAAACAT
>CAYXXW010000383.1:0-2973 GCA_964469115.1 uncultured Melioribacteraceae bacterium | reverse complement strand
TTCGCTTTTTCTTGGTTTTTGATGTGTCTGTTGGTGTTTCCATTAATAAGTCCCTAATCTGTCAACTTATTGCAGGACGAGACATTGATTTCAAACCTCCATGGTTTTAAATCCTTGGAGGTTTTTAATTATAATTTGTGTTCAGTCAGTATTACAGAAAATCGTGTGTTAGATTTCTTATTGTACTAAAATAAATTAAACTTATTCTTTAACTAAAGCTTTTTCAAAAGCTTCTCTCTCTTCTGGACTCAGCCTATAAGGTTTTACTTTATCTCTGTGGATAAATAAACCTTTTTGGGAACCAAATGCTGCCAGCTCTCCTTTTTCGTTAAAGAAGTTAAATTTCATTATCGCAGAAGCATGTTGCAGCTCGGAAACCCAAATTTCAATCTTTATTATTTCATCTACATAAATCGCTTTTTTATAAGTAATATCAGTGTGAACTAAAATTGGAGCAATTCCATTTTCTGCCAATTTATTTAAAGGCAAACCAATTTCTTCAAGTAATTTTGTTCTACCAATTTCCATCCATTGAATATAGACTATGTTGCTAACATGTCCGACATAATCAATTTGGAATGAATAAACTTGTTGTTCAAAAATTATTTTACTCATCGGTAATATCCATATTTAATGATTTTGAAATATAATTAATCACTTCATTCGGTTTATTAAAACATTTTATAAGATTTGCTTTTCTTCGTTCATACCTTACTCTCTCCTCCATTGGTGTAACAATACTATTCCACATATCGCCCAAGCATACAACCGGTCTTTCATCGAGAACACCTTTATTGAACATTTCCCAAACTATCGCAAGTTCAAGTAATGTTCCTGTACCGCCCGGTAAAATAATAAATCCATCTCCATATTCTATTAGGTTATCCAATCTCTCAAATATTGTGTTACATTTTATCTCATGTGTCAAATATTTACTTGAGACGGAATTAAAAATTGGGACTGTTATTCCAATGGCTTCCTTTCCTTCTTCCGTTGCACCTTTGGAGACAGCATCCATAATTCCTTGTGCACCCCCGGAACAAATATTAAAACCGTTTTGTGCCAGCTTCTTACCAATTAAATAGGCTTCTTCATATTCATCATCACCCGGTTTCGGCAGTGAGCTTCCGAATATTGTAATTGTTTTTCTGTTCATTAAACTCCCGTAATTTGAGTTATTACTTTTCTATTTCTACTTCTATTATCAAAATCGACTAAAATAATTTGCTGCCAAGTACCGAGAAGTAGTTCTCCATCTTTGAAAGGTACTTGAAAAGAAGCACCTTGAAGAGATGCTCTCACATGAGAAAAACCATTACCGTCATGCCAAGTCATATCGTGGTGATAATTTTTATCAGAAGGAATTATTCTTTCCATGAATTCAGGATAATCTTTAAGTAATCCTGGTTCATACTCTATTGTAGTAATTCCTGCAGTTGCACCGGGAACAAACACCAAAACATTCCCCTCAGAAAATTCACTCTCCTCTAATTTCTTCTGAACCATTCCGGTAATATCAATTATATCATTAAATCCTTCTGTGTGAACATTAAAATATTCTGTTACTATTTTCATTATTATTCTCAAAAAAAAATAAAACTTGTTTAGAAATATAATACTTATAATGAAAAAGATTCTTTCGGTAACAGAAAATACATCAAAGTATTTTCAATAAAATTTGATAGATTTTCATATTGAAAAATTATAACAAGGGAGTTTTTATGACATCAAAAGATTTTATGGGAATGGAAGATAAATACGGGGCGCATAATTATCATCCGCTTCCGGTTGTTTTATCAAAGGGAGAAGGTGTTTATTTGTGGGATGTTGAAGGTAAAAAATATTATGATTTCCTTTCAGCCTATTCAGCAGTTAATCAAGGCCATTGCCACCCAAAAATTATAAATGCATTAATTGAACAGGCAAAAACATTAACCTTAACTTCTCGCGCCTTTCATAATGATGCACTTGGTCCTTATGAAAAATACATTACTGAATATTTTGGTTATGATAAAGTTTTGCCAATGAACTCCGGTGCAGAAGCTGATGAAACTGCAATAAAATTATGCCGCCGCTGGGGTTATGATAAAAAAGGTATTCCTGAAAATGAAGCTAAAATTGTCGTATGCGAAGGAAACTTTCACGGAAGAACAATTACAATTATTTCTATGTCTACTGATCCCGATTCATACAAAGGATTTGGACCCTACACTCCTGGCTTTGAAGTTGTGCCATACAATGATTTGGATGCTCTTGAGAAAGCTTTGGAAGACCCAAATGTTGCCGGATTTTTAGTTGAACCGATTCAAGGTGAAGCCGGTGTTTATGTGCCTGAAGATGGCTACTTGAAAAAATCATACGATATGTGTAAAGCTAAAAATGTTTTGTTTATTGCCGATGAAGTACAAACCGGAATTGCTAGAACCGGCAAATTATTGGCTTGTGATCATGAAGGTGTTAGACCGGATGTTTTAATTCTAGGGAAAGCTTTATCGGGTGGAGTTCTGCCTGTTTCTGCAGTTTTAGCAGACGATGATATTATGTTGGTAATTAAGCCGGGTGAACATGGTTCAACATTCGGTGGTAATCCTGTAGCTTGTAAAGTTGCTGTTGCAGCTCTTGAAGTTGTTAAAGAAGAAAAATTGGCGGAAAGAGCAGAAAAACTTGGCAAACTTTTCAGATCAGAATTAGCTAAAATAAATTCCCCATTAATTGAATTGATTCGTGGGAAAGGCTTGTTAAACGCAATTGTGATTAAACCGAAAGATGGAAAAGAAGCGTGGGATGTTTGCTTAAAGATGAAAGAAAATGGACTACTTGCAAAACCTACTCATCAACACATTATTAGATTTGCACCGCCGCTTGTAATTACAGAAGAAGAAATTCTATGTGCAGTTTCTATTATAAAAGATTCATTGGAGCAAATTTAGTCTTGAAATTGCCAGGCACTTTTACTTGCCACCTTTGGTATGA
>CAYXXW010000382.1:0-2977 GCA_964469115.1 uncultured Melioribacteraceae bacterium | reverse complement strand
TCATGACCGCAAATATGAGCTGAAACATCATATTGATCAAGTATATCAATGACCTGCTGTCTCTGGTTCATATACCAAGTTTGTGTAGAATCCATAGGGAATTTAAATTTTCTTCCTAAATTTGGCAGTCCATCATGCAAGTGACCTCCAACCGGATAAATCATATCATGGCTAGCAATAAAAACATGGTCAACACCTCTTTCTCTGGCGGATTTTAAGTCATTCTTCAACCAATCTAAATGTTTGATATAATGCCAATCGCGCTTATCATCAGTTGTATCTTTTGGATCGCCATAATACCACCGATCGGTATTTACGATTGTAAAGTGAGTGTTTCCATAATCAAAAGAATATGACAAACCTTTTTCATCATCAGGTCCGTTATTAAATACATTTGGAAAGGCTTTTCTGAAATTATCTTCATCCTCTCTGTGTTGAATTTCATGATTTCCCACCACCGGCCAAATTTTTGGCCAAATCATATTTGGATTATTATAAATAGGTGCCATAACATCTTTCCAGTGAAGTAATTCTTGATAAGTTTTATCGGGATTTGTTCTATTTCCATCAACCATATCACCGGCAAATATTATAAACTTTACATCCTTTTGATTTTCAACTATATGATTTACAATCTTGGTTAAAACTGTATCGTTTACGCCATTGTATATGCCTCTGCTATCAGACATTGCTATAAATTTAAATCCCTCAGCAAATAAAACTGTATTCAGTAAAAAAACAGTTAATAATAGTTTTGTTAAAAACATAATTCTATAGTCTCGACTTATAAAAAAATAAGTTTTTGTTATATAATATTTTAAATAAGATAATTATTGTTCAGAAAGGATTCAAAGAAATTAAAATTGGATTCTGGTGATAACTAATGGAATGAAGATTTGTGGTTAAACCCAAATCTAAATAAAAACTTTTTACAAATTTCAATTCATAAAACAAACGAAATTTAAAGCGCAGTTTCTAGTTATCAAAAAATGTTGCTAATTCTTTTCCCTTTAAATTGGCTCCAAGAGCAAGCATCAGTTTTATCCTAGCTTTCTGACCATTGAGATAATCTGAAAAAATCACTCCGCTTTCTTTAAGCCATTTTCCTGCACCTGCATAACTATAAGTATCAAGCGTTTCGCCGGCAGGGCATCGAGAAACAAGAACAACGGGAATATTTTTGCTCAGCACATATTTTATTCCCTCAAAAGCAGGCGGCGGTACATTCCCAACACCAAGTGCTTCGACCACAAGCCCGTCGATCTTTGTATCAGCAATTAATCTAAATAATTTATCTTTTATTCCTGCATAGACCTTTATTATATCTACATTCGAGTTTATTCTATTGGTTTCAATTACCTCAAGTTTTTTGGGCATTCTGTTAAACCAAACTCTTTCTTTTTCTACATAACCAAGAGCGCCGAAATCTAAACTGTGGAATGTTTCAATATCTTCAGTATGGGTTTTGGTTACCTCACTAGCGGCATTTACTTCTCCGTTTAAGCATACAAGCACACCCATTCCTTTGCTGTTTTTATTATTGCAAATATGAAGAGCGTCAAGTAAATTTTTTGGTCCATCCCAATCGGGTTCAGAGCTCGTTTTCATTGCGCCAATTACTACAATTGGTTTATCTGTTTTAACCGTCAAATCTAAAAGGTAAGCAGTTTCTTCTAGTGTATCGGTTCCATGGGTTACAATGATTCCATCAATATTACTTTTATTAATGTTTTCTTGCACCAAACCCGAAAGCTCAAACATTAATTCGGGAGTCATGTGCGGACCGGGGTAATTCCCAAAATTTAATATGTTAATATTGGCTAGATCATTTGTTTCCGGAATCATTTCAACTAATTCCTCACCATGAAAATAAGGAACTGCACCACCTGTTTTATCATCAATCTTCATCGAAAAAGTACCGCCGGTAAATACGATTAAAATATTTTTTTTCCGCATAATTATTTCTTTAAGCTCTCAAAATATTTGATAGTTGTTTCAAGCGAAGATGTTAAATCATGAGATGGATTGAAATTTAATTTATCTCTGGTTTCTTTTATTGAGGCTAGACTGTGCTTAATATCTCCTGGGCGCATCTCCTCGTATCTAATCTCACTTTTAGATTTGGTTGTTTTAATAATCAACTTTGCCAATTCATTTATAGTAATTGCATTTTCATTTGCCACATTGAATACACCAATTACATTTTCATTGGTTGCGGCTAAAACATTAGCCTGAACCACCTCTTTTACATAAACAAAATCTCTTGTTTGCTCACCGTCTCCATAAATTGTAATTGGTTCATTTCTTAAAGCTTTGAATACAAAGATAGGAATTGCAGCGGCGTATTGACTTTTAGGATCTTGTCTTGGACCGAAAACATTAAAATATCTTAATGAAGTTGTATTCAATCCGTATTGTTCAAAATACATTTGGAGGTAATATTCACCATCTAATTTTGTGACTCCGTAAGGAGTTTGAGGTTTAGGTCTCATACTAATATCTTTCGGTAAACGTGGGTCATCACCATAAATAGCAGCCGAACTGGAATGCACTACTTTTTTAACACCGTTTTCTTTAGCTGAATCTAAAATGTTTAACAATCCTTTCACATTTATATCAATACACTCGTCTGGTTTTTCTAATGATTCTGGAACAGAAATAAGGGCTGCAAGATTAAATACATAGTCGGTATTCTTCAGCACTTTCATTGTTAATTCTTTATCCGTTATACTTCCCTTATGAAAAACAATATTTGAGAAACCGCTAATATTTTTTTCAAAACCGCTTCTTAAATTATCAATTACATTAACTTCTGCATTTTGTTGTACCCAGTATTCAACAATATGACTTCCAATAAAACCGGCACCACCTGTAACAACAATTTTCATTAAAAGATCTCCAATAATTCTAAATTTTTAGTGAAAATAAAGTTACTAAATTGAATGTTATCTATTAAGTAAAAATTTTATTTTGTTAT
>CAYXXW010000381.1:0-2981 GCA_964469115.1 uncultured Melioribacteraceae bacterium | reverse complement strand
ATGCTGAATTAGGCAATCCTGAAATATATTTTAATATGAAAGGTTTACAGCACAACGGTGAATACTATCCAAATCCTAATACAGGAGAACTGAGCCCATTTGTTTTAGCCGGCGACCCAGTGAATAAAACTGGATGGTATGAAGGAGATGGTTGGCCAAATGGTCCTGTGCCTAACGATAGAAGATATATGCTTTCTTGTGGTCCGTTTACAATGGCCCCCGGAGATACACAAGAAGTGGTCATAGCTATCTTTATGGCAAGAGGAAGTGACAATATTCAAAGTGTTGCAGAACTTAAAAAAACTGCTGAATCAATTCACTTATTCTATGGCAATGAAATTTTGGTTGATGTTGACAATGAGAACAATCTAACACCAACACAATTTTCACTTTCACAAAATTACCCAAATCCGTTTAATCCAAGTACAACAATTAAATACACAGTTCCCTCTTCATCTGTCATCTCGAATCCACTTGCGGGTAAGAGATCTCCGCAAACAAATTATTCTGAGATCCCAAACCACACTTCGACAAGCTCAATGTCCGTTCGGGATGACAAATACAACGTAGAGACGCATGGCCATGCGTCTGTACAATTAGTAGTTTACGATATTCTCGGTCGTAAAGTAGCAACACTAATAAACCAGAAACAAAAACCTGGTAGTTATGAAGTGGAATTTAATGCAGACAAATTTGCTAGTGGAATATATTTCTACCAATTGAAAACAGCTGATTTTGTTCAAGTAAAAAAAATGATCTATTTAAAATAATCATTGCGGCAAACAAGATGACAAAATATTATTCAATTTTAATAGTGCTTTTATTGGTGATATTGCAATTTAATGCATGCAGAGAAGATATTATTGCCCCAACTGAAGAAAACACAACAATAAATAATGATTCCGGCATTCTAAAAGAAATAATTAACCCTAAAGACGGTGATGTTTGGGAATCGGGCAAAACATATTTAATAAAGTGGAAGACTTCTGATAAGATTGATGATGTAAAAATTGAACTGGTAAGAAAGTTCAATTATATTTTAACAATTTCGCATTCAGCACAGAATGACGGTGAATATTTATGGAAAGTTCCGCACAATTTACCTTATCAGCATCATTATAGAATTAAGCTGCTTCCGATCAATTCCTCAGTACATTCTATTCTGAGTGTTGAATTTGATATCAGGGAAACATTATGATATTATTTTGGAAAAAGTACTGGAATTCGAGAATTTAGATATTTTTTAATTAAAGAGTTTAGTGAATTATTTGAACATTTGTAAAAATCTTTACATTTTACTCATCCTCCCTGGCATATCTTTAGTATAGTATAATTTATAAAAATAATTTAAATTCCATAAAAATGTTAAAGTTTTGTGAATATTTTTTTGCATTTTATGAATTAAAAGGACAATTTATCTTCATAATTTAAAATATGGATTAGAATGAATATCAATAAAATATTTTTGTCAATAGTTCTATTAGTATTAGTGCTGCCAAGTCAATTCTTTTCTCAAGATAAAATAGAGTTTACAGCAGAGACAATAAACAACGAAGAAATAAACTTTTCAGAGATTTATAAAAAGGGACCAACGCTTGTCAACTTCTGGGCACTCTGGTGTAAACCTTGCAGAGCTGAAATGAGACATCTTGAGGCAATTTATGAAAAGTATAAGGAAAATGGTTTTACAATTCTGGGAATAAACCAAGATTCACCAAGAAGTGTTGCTAAAGTTAAGGCTTTTGTTTCTTCTCACAATCTTAATTTTCCGATTGTAACGGATCCTAATCAAGATATTTTTCAGCAATTTAACGGTCAGTCAATTCCCTTAAATGTGCTTTACAATCAAATCGGAGAAGTAGTTTATACTCATGTTGGTTATCTGCCGGGTGATGAAACTAAGCTTGAAGAAGAGATAAAGAAAGTATTGGGAATTGAAAATTGAATAAATATTTGATCATACTCTTAGCCTCTTTAGTTGGAGTCAACTATACCTATGCACAAGTTAGAACTTCTGTCTCTAATTTGCTTCGCTATGGGAATGGTGAACAGACATTGGGAAATGTGAAGAATGATTTCAGATATTTTGAAAATTTGACAGATATTAGATTTAACCTGCCAGAAAATGTAAATGTTGGATTCCGATTACTTTATGATGATCCACCAGAAGTTGGACTTCCCTTTCAAGGTTTGGCAAGAAGATTTGTTGAGTATAGAAAAGATAATCTTTATTTAAGAGTTGGCAATTCTTCCGAACTATATGGCAGAGGTTTGGTTTTAAATTTATTCGAAAATAGAGGTCTTGCTTATGATACATGGATTGACGGAATTAAAGCCGGATATAAAATTGGCAATTTTAACGCATCAATAATTGCCGGAACAATTGAGTCAACCGATTCAATAAATATATTACGAACAGAAAGGTATAAGCTCAGAGGCGGAAATATTGAATATCGGCTATTGAAATCAATTAAACTCGGATTATCTTACGTTAGCGCAAAAGCAGAAATTCCTCAGTTTAACCAAACGATTGCAAATACAGATGCAGAATTTCCCGAATTCTATTTTGATTTTAATAAAGGTCCCATAAACTTATTTCTAAACTGGGCAAACAAATGGACAAACACTCCTCAAATTAATAATTCATCTAAAGGTTATGGAATGTATTCGGCTCTTTCTTATGCTGGAGAAAAAGTTGGAGTTACAATTGATTATAAAAATTACCGTTTTGATATTCAAGATCCTTTGTTAAAAAATGATGAAACAAGAACAACTAAAGTAATGCCATTTCAAAACCCACCAATTGTTATGAAGGAACATAGCTATACATTACTTTCGCGAGCCCTACATCAAGTTAATTTCAATGATGAAGTCGGTTTTCAGATTGATGTAAATTATTCTGTTAATACCGATCTCAATTTTAATTTAAATTTTAGTTTGTCTAGTCAGCACAATGCTTATAATTTCAGTTCCTCAACATT
>CAYXXW010000380.1:0-2982 GCA_964469115.1 uncultured Melioribacteraceae bacterium | reverse complement strand
CCTTGTTTTGATTCAAATGTAATTGAACCATTATGCAATTGCATTATTTGTCGTGACAAGCTTAATCCTATTCCTGATCCTTCTTCTTTACTCGAATAAAAAGGGATAAATATTTTATCAGATTCTTCCATTCTTATCCCTTCTCCAGTATCTGTTACTCTAATAATAATTCTATTATTTTGTTCGAAAGTCTCAAGAAGAATCTCTCTTTTTATCGTATTACTGCATGCTTCAATTGAGTTTTTAATCAAATTAATTATAACTTGTTCAACAAGGTTCTTATCCGCTTTTAAAATTAGATCTTCAGGTTGCACCTGAAATTGAAACTTAATTTCAGCATTCTTAAAATCTTCAGCAAATAAAAATTCAAGCGACTTAAAAATCTCTATAATCTTAAATTCAGAAAAGTATGGTTCAATATCTTTTGTAAGCTCACGATATGATTTTACAAATTGATTTAATCCTTCGCTTCTTTCTTCAATAATTTCTAAACCTCTAAGAGTATTAGTAATATCTTCTTTCGATATTTCATTCATGCTCTTAATTTTGCCTGATTTATCATGTCTTAACAAGGATGATATTACCTTTATTGAAGATGATATTGGCGCTGTTGAATTCATGATTTCATGAGTTAATACTCGTATTAGTTTTTTCCAGGAATCTGTTTCATTGAATTCTAATTCGCTTTTTATATTCTGAAAAGACACTAATTTTTTACATTTCCCTTCTACCTTAAACTCTGTAATTTTAAAATTCAATACAGCTATAGTTTCATTGATAATAATCTTTATTGATTTAGATGAGCCTAATTTCAAACTCATTATTTTTTTTGAAATTTCAGGTATTTTTTCGTTGAGACTTCTTAGATTCTTTATATCTCCGCATTGAAAAAAATCTTTTGCAAGTTTATTAATAACTTCAACATCCCCTTTATCATCAAATTGGATAATTCCAGTATTTACATGTTCTACCAGATTCTGAAAGTGCAAGTTCGATTTTATATTTTGTAATTTTATTTCATTAATTTTTCTGTTAATCTCATCAAAATGGCGATAAATAGCATCCAGTTTACTATCTCCAGTCTTTTTATTAAAGATCAGTCCCGAATCATCACTTTTTATCGATTCGAAAAACGTTAGGAGTTCTTTATTTAATAAATTAAATTTTCTTATTAAAAGAACTAATTGAATAATAAGTAGAACAGAAAGATTAATCAAGGTTAAATTTTCAAACTCCCGAAATAATCCTAAAAGCAATAGAAATATATTGACAGTAAGTAGAATTAAGCGAATTGCAAAGTTGATATATACCTTCTTTAATATCATTAGCTTTTATAGATTATACTTTTTTACTTTCCTATACAATGTTTGTCTTGCTATTTTTAATTCCTCAGCAGTTTTATTTAAGTTTCCCTGATTATTCTCCATGGCTTCAATTATTCTTATTCGCTCTGTTTCTTCTAAGGATATTTTATGATGATTAATGTGATATTCCTTTTCAATATCGACAATAAAATCATTCGAATTTAACACTGAACTTTCGCTTAGTATTACAGCTTTTTCAACAGTATGTTCTAACTCTCGAATATTTCCAGGCCATCGATATGATTTTAATTTATCAATTGCTTTTTGATCAATTTTAAGAATTGCTTTGTTATATCTTTTTGAATATTTCTCTAAAAAATACTTAGCTAATAATATAATATCATTTTCTCTAACCCTTAGCGGGGGAACAACAATTTGAATTGTATTAATTCTGAATAACAAATCTTCCCGAAAACGAGATTCATCAACCAACTTATTTAAGTTACTATTTGTTGCACAAATCAATCTGATGTCAATTGGAATAGGTTTACTGGATCCAAGTCTGAATATTTCCCGATTTTGAATTACCGATAATAATTTTGATTGTAATGATAATGGCAGATTCCCTATTTCATCGATAAATAATGTTCCTCCTGATGCAATTTCAAATCGACCTGCACGATCTTCTTTTGCATCAGTAAATGCTCCTTTTACGTGACCAAATAATTCGCTTTCGAACAAAGTTTCAGGTATAGCCCCGATATCTGTTTTAATTAGAGGCTCATTTATTCTATTTGATTTACGATGAATATCATAAGCAATTAATTCCTTGCCAGTTCCATTTTCGCCAGATATCAAAATATTTGCATCTGTAGCTGCTACTTTTTCAATAAGTTTATAAACTTTCTTGATCTCTTCGGACTCACCAATAATCTTTTTGAAATCTTTTTGTGCATCACTTTTTAATATTTCCTGACGTTCACTTAAATGTCTTATTTTTATATTTGATTCTCGAAGTTTTATAGCTGCATTTACCGTAGATAATAACTTTTCATTTTCCCAGGGCTTAACAATAAAATCATTTGCTCCTTGTTTAACTCCCTTTACTGCAAGATTTATATCTCCGTATGCAGTAATTAAGATAACACTTATAGTTTCATCGTATTTACGAATCTCATTTAACCAAAATATGCCTTCATTTCCTGTATTTGAACCAGGTTTAAAATTCATATCTAACAAAACCAAATCAATCTGATTACTCCTTAGTTTTTCGTTTATTTGATTTGGATTATTAATACATATGATTTTTGAATATTTAAATTGAAGTAAAAATACAAGCGAGTTAAGAATGGCTTTACTATCATCAACAATTAAAATCTGAGTATCTTCTTTTTTCATCATAAATCAAATTCAAGTGGAAAAATACAAATTCATGTTACGGATTACAACAAGTGTGTTACATATTGTAACATATAAGATTTTCCACAAAGACCTTTCAGCTTGACTCTCTGACACTTATCATTTATGGCATTTAATGTGATTATATCATGAAAAAATAACATAATTTTAAAATCATGATTAGAAATTATTTTAAGATTGCCTATAGGAACTTGATAAACAATAAGTTCTTTTCAATCATAAACTTATTGGGTTTAACCATTGGAATTACCATATCAAT
>CAYXXW010000379.1:0-2983 GCA_964469115.1 uncultured Melioribacteraceae bacterium | reverse complement strand
ATTGCATTAATTGTCTGCCGACTAACACCTAATTTATCCGCTAATTCTTGTTGAGTCATTTCATCATTATTAAAACGAAGCTTTCGGATGTTATTGGTTATATTAATTTTACCCATTTTAGACTCCTCTTCTATGGTAGATAAGCTGCAGAGAATATCCAACGATCTCTGAAACAATCAGAAAGAAAATTAGAACATTAATTAACACAAAAGCAGAGGATGTAAAAAGAATTCCAAATGCAGTTGTCCATGCACCGGCAGAAAGTATAAAGTGAGAAATTTTAGTCGCTTTCGCTTCAATTAACTTATCTCTTTCATCTCCACCTTTCTCTGCTTCCTTTTTATTGGCAATGGAAAGAATTATTATAAGAATAACTTGGATTACGCTTATCAGAATTACTACTCCAATAAACAAACTTATTAATGATGTGTTTTCAATATTAGGGTTGTTAAATACATTAAAAGCTTGAAAAAAGTAGTAACCAAAAATCAATACGGTTGAAATTAATGATATCCAAACAATCTTTTCTCTAAATGATAAATTCATAACTAATTTTCCTTTTTGTGTATTTGTAAATTATTGCATACACAATGCAAAGATTTTTTTACATTATGTCAAGTAAAATTGTCAGCATGGAAATAATTATAAAATTGTAATCGATAATTAGTGCTATTTTTAATTTTAATACTTATTTAATTTCATTGAAATAACAAGCCTTCTATGATCGATCTATTCTTAACTATTCTCTGCTCTACAAGTATCGCGATAATCTTAAAAGTAAACAGTAATTTTAAAGGGAACTCAATACTGCTTCTTGCGGGAAATTATTTTTCTGCATCAGTTTTAGGGTTGCTTCTATTTTTAACAGACCAAGGTTCAACTGCATCAATCGATTTAATTCCACTAGGATTTTTTCTTTCAATTTTATTCGTTGGTTCTATTTTTGCATTTTCAAAATCGGTGAGTTTGTTGGGTGCTGCTCTTTCAACTGTAAGCTCAAGGCTTTCTGTTTTTGTCCCTACAATATTATCAATTTTTCTTTACCGCGAACTTCCAAATAATTATCAAATCCTAGGATTAATTTTAACATTAGTGACAATTTTGCTTTTCTATTTTTCTATTTCAAACAGCAATTTTAGAGATGGCAGTAAGAATAAATTTGTGTATTTGATAAGCGTTCTAATCGGTATTGGTATTGCCGATTTTTTCATGAAAGTTTTTCAAGAGAATTGGATTTCGACCGATAAGCCATTCTTTCTATTTTGGATCTTCTTCTTTTCATTTATTTTCACATTTTCAATTACAATGAAGAAAAAAATTAAGTTGGAAAAGAGAACATTATTGCTTGGTTTATTCATGGGCATTCCAAATATTTTCAGCTCATACTTTTTAATAGAAGCACTAAAAACTTATAAAGCAGTATTCGTTTATCCCTTTGTTAATATGAGTATAATAATAGCCACTGCAATTATTGTGAAAATATTCTGGAAGGAATACTGGAGTACTTATTCAAAAATTGCTTTATTAACAGGATTAGTATCTATATTTTTACTTAGTTTATAGAGAACTATTTAAGAATATTAACGTCTAAAAATTACGGTGGGTCTACAAAAAACGTAGGTAATTAATAATGGAAGAAAACAAAAACAATACAATAAGTCAGCCGGTAAATCAACCTAACATTTCAAATAACCCATTTTCTTATTATGGATTTGCTTGGGGCAAAATGTGGAAGTACTTTTTAGAACTTCTACTTGTTGCAATTGTATCATTCATAATTATGATTCCGAGTGGAGTTATATTCGATGATGAGAATTATTTCCATCTAAATAATGCAATGAGAATTGATTTGGTTTTTATAAGTTTTGAAGGAACGGCTGCCTATGTTGTCTTTGGATTGTTTTTTGTTCTACTATTTCAGTGGCCGCTTGAATATGGCATTTCTTATGTAAATTTAAAAGCAGCAAGAGATGAAAAAATTGCTGTTAAAGATATGTTTACTGTTTATGATAACTATTGGAATTCTGTTTTTGCAAACTTATTAGTTGCTGTAATTATAGGATTTGGAATTGTTTTTTTTATTGTTCCCGGACTCATTTTTGCTTGTAAGCTTGCATTTGTTTCTTACTTAGTTGTTGATAAAAAAATGGATGCTGTTGAAGCGGTTAAAGAAAGCTGGAAAATGACAAGCGGCTATAGCTGGTCAATTTTCTTTACTGGTTTTCTCGTTATTTTTATTGCTATTCTTGGACTATTATTTTTAGGGGTTGGAATAATTATTTCAATTATGTGGATTAAGCTAGCCTTTGCCGCAATTTATTTTTCAGCCGAAAATAAATTTATTAGTAACGAGGCTCCGATCCAATAGTTATTTATCATGAATGAGGTGACTATTTAACTTGCAAATTAATTAGTTTATATTAGATTATATAATATAAATCTGAATCACTTAATATTATCCTCAGATTATTTATGCATACTAAAGAATGGGGGATTTAATGATAAACTCTAGCCTCGATAACAAATTCAAAAAAAAACTAATCACTTATGTTTTCTATCTAATTTTAATTATTAGTGTGTCTGGCTGCTTTTCTTCAGAACTCAGGGTTTCGGAGTTTGAATTTAATTATAATAATCGAAATTATATAATTCGTTCTGCCTATTGTCCTAACAACCCTGAATCATGTAATCAGCTTATGGGATCTGATTTTATTGCCGTTGATATGAATCAAGATAGAATTATTGATGATATTTTAAAGGGAGATATTACTCTTTCGGAGGCACAAGAAATTTATGATTACTCTTTAGATATTCTGAGCAAGCAAGGAAAAATAAATGAAATTAACAGAGAGAGCAAAAAATATCTAATTAAAGAGGGTGATTATAATTTTGAGATGATTAGTTTTTTCCCAAGATCAAAATCCCCTTTTAATGAGTTCAAAGTATTTGACAAAGGAAATGATTTATTTAACATCCGCGAAAA
>CAYXXW010000378.1:0-2983 GCA_964469115.1 uncultured Melioribacteraceae bacterium | reverse complement strand
TAGGACGCCGCCCTCTCAAGGCGGAGATCACGGGTTCGAATCCCGTACGCGCTACAAGATTTAGATGTTTTCTTCAATTTGATAATTCTTTTCGATAATAATCTAAATCAGAACGTCAACATTGATTATTCCCAACACTCAAGAAAATTTTTTATAATGATTTGTAACTTTTGAGCAGTAATTCCGTATTATATATGAACCAGGAAATTTATGAACAAATTTCATGATTTATTTACTAAGTACGGAAAAGATATTTACCGCTTTGCTTTATTCCTTTGCGGAAATGAGACAGAGGCAGAAGAAATAACAGCTGAAACATTCTCTCGTGCTCTTACTGGAAAAGCACCTCTGGCATCAGCTACAGTTAAAGGTTATTTGCTTACTATTGCAAGGAATCTACACCTAGATTCAGTGAGGCGCAATAATCGATTTACGGAGTTTCCGCCAGAGTTTCCGGATACAGCCCCGCATTTAGAGCACGTTGTAAACCAAAAAACAGAATTAGAATCTGTGCAGGTGTACTTGCAGACGTTTCCTGAAGTTGATCGGGCTGCCCTATTGCTTCGGGCAGATGGTGTAGCTTATGATGAAATTGCGAACTCACTCAACATCTCTTTATCATCAGCCAAAGTTAAGGTCCATCGATTACGTATGAAGCTTTTTGAATGGCGGGCTAATCGTGAAATGATAACAATCTGAAAAAAAAAGGAGAACAAAATGGAATCTGTTGCTCGAAATGTCATACTTGATCTATTGCCTGCATATATTGCAGGGGAAGCAAGCAAAGAATCGAGAGCTTTAGTAGAAGATTATGCACGAAATGATACCCAGATTGCTAAATTTATTCTCTCGGGAAAATTAGAAAAAGATCCAATTTCTCCGAATATGGTTGTCCCGGATGATTTGGAAATGAAAACTATTAAACGTGTTCGTCAGAGTATCAACCTACAAATGATGTATGTTGCGTTTGCAACTGCGACTATCTTATTAGCGCCTCTAATAGCTATGCAATTTACCGACGAAGTGAACTGGGGCTTGTTAGATTTTGTTGTTGGGGGCATTCTTATTTTCGGTACCGGTCTCACATATGTGCTGATATCGAGAATATCAGCAAGCACTGCTTACCGTATTGCTGTCGGCATTGTGGTGGTAGCATGTTTACTGCTCATATGGATGAACCTTGCTGTCGGTATCATTGGATCAGAGGAAAATCCCGCAAACCTTCTTTACATTGGGATAATAGCCATAGCTATTATTGGGGCTGGAATTTCACGACTTCAGCCACTTGGAATGGCGAGTACAATGTTTGCAACTGCGTTCGCTCAAATTCTAGTCCCGGTTATTGCGTTTATTATCTGGAAGCCTTATTTAGAAGAAAGTCCTGGTATAGTGGGTGTCTTCATTATAAATGTATTTTTCGCTTTGCTATTTGTCATCTCTGGATTATTGTTTCGAAGTGTTGCGCGTAGGCAAACGGTAGTATAACCGGTAAATAAACTTGACGACAGATGATGAAAATATTCACTAGTTATCAGAAAAAGTGAGAAACAATTGTATCTATGCATTGACAACACAAGAATAAGCACTTCAAATTGCTAATTCCTTTCAATAAACCTATCTTTGCTAATCAAAAAATTTACAATTCATGAATTTTAATTTAGCAGCTCAAGACAAAAACAGCAAAGCCCGCGCAGGTTCTTTTGAAACTGATCACGGAATAGTTGAAACTCCCCGATTTATGCCGGTTGGTACTCAAGGAACGGTAAAAGCTGTTTCTCAAAAAATTCTTAAAAATGAAATAAAAGCTCCAATAATTTTGGGGAATACATATCATCTTTATATGCGTCCCGGAATGGAAATAATTGAAGAAGCCGGCGGACTTCATAAATTTATGAATTGGGATAACGCGATTTTATCAGATAGCGGCGGATTTCAGATTTACAGTTTGGCTGAATTGAGAAAGATAAAAAATAATGGAGTTGAATTTAAGTCGCATTTAGATGGCTCTAAACATTTTTTCTCACCTGAAATTGTAATTGATATTGAACGGACAATCGGCTCGGACATTATGATGGTTCTTGATGAATGCACACCTTATCCTTGTGAATATGATTATGCTGTAAAATCTACTCAATTAACATCTGATTGGGCAATTTTAAATAAAGATGCATTTGATAAATCAAAACCAAAATATGGACACCAACAATATTTGTTTGGAATAGTCCAGGGAAGTGTCTATAAAGATTTAAGAGAAAAATCAGCTAAGGATTTAACAAAATTAGATTTTGACGGATATGCAATTGGCGGTTTAGCTGTTGGTGAACCAGCTGAAGAAATGTACGAAATAGTAAATTTTACTACTGATTTTCTCCCTGAAAATAAACCAAGGTATTTAATGGGGGTCGGCAGACCTGAAAACATTCTTGAAGCTATTGAGCGCGGTGTTGATATGTTTGATTGTGTGATGCCTACAAGAAATGCACGAAATGCTTATCTATTTACAAGTAAGGGAATTGTGAGCATTAGAAATTCATCGTTCAAAAATGATTTTACACCACTTGATGATGAATGCGATTGTTACACTTGTAAAAATTTCACAAAAGCTTATTTGCGTCATCTATTTAATGCGAGAGAAATTTTAGGATTGGAGCTAGCTTCAATTCACAATCTTACTTTTTACTTAAATTTAACTAACACTGCACGAGAAAAAATAATTGAAGGCAGTTTTATTGAGTGGAAAGAAAAAATTATTAGTAAATTATATGTTAAGATAAATTCAAATTCGGAGGATTAAATGAAATATTTGTTAGCAATGGCACCTAGTGGTGGAGACGGCGGTAGTATGGTAAGCACGTTGATTATGTTCGGTGCAATTTTTGCCATTTTTTATTTTATGATTATTAGACCTCAGCAGAAAAAAGCTAAGGTAAGAGATGCTCTGCTAAGCAGCATTAAAAAAGGTGATAAAATAATTACAGCAAGT
>CAYXXW010000377.1:0-3001 GCA_964469115.1 uncultured Melioribacteraceae bacterium | reverse complement strand
ATTCATGTCATACTGAAGATGGGTTTATTGTAGACAATCCCGAAAATGATTCTGCATATGCAAATGTTATAGGAGGCTGGCACGATGCAAGTGACTATTTGCAGTATTTGACAACCTCAGCAAATGCTACCTACCAAATGCTTTTTGCCTATCAACAAAATCCAGAATCATTCGGTGATAATTATGATGCAGCAGGGAACAAAGGGAGTAACGGAATCCCAGATATAGTTGATGAAGCAAAATGGGGATTGGACTGGTTGGTGAAGATGAATCCTGAATATGGAGTAATGTACAATCAAATAGCAGATGATAGAGATCATGCTGGATACAGGTTACCGAATAAGGATTCTGTAAACTACGGTAAGGGTTTAGAACGCCCGGTTTATCTTGTCACTGGAAAGAAACAAGGAGTAGCAAAATATCAAAACAGAACAACGGGAGTATCATCCACAGCGGGCAAATTTGCTTCAGCATTTGCATTGGGCTCAGAGATATTGAACAAATTCTATCCAGTGTTTTCTCAAAAAATAATTAAGAAAGCCATTGATGCATATGAATATGGTAAATCTGATCTGGGAGTGGCCCAAACTGCAAGTAACAAATCACCATATTTTTACGAGGAAGATAATTATGTTGATGACATGGAATTAGCTTCTGCCCAACTATTTATATTAACTGGAGAGGAGCAGTATTTAAAGGAAGCCGTAGAATGGGGAAGCATTGAACCCATAACTCCATGGATGGGACTTGATACAGCAAGGCATTATCAATGGTATCCGTTCGTTAATCTTGGGCATTACCTTTTATCGACTGAAGAAGATAATAGAAAATCCGGTTTATTTAGGTTCTATCTGAAGAAAGGATTAAATCAAATTTATAATCGAGGGAAAGAAAATCAATTCTTATTTGGTGTTCCGTTTATTTGGTGCTCAAATAATTTAGTTGCTGCTGCTATCACTCAAGCCCATTTATACCAAAAGATAACTCATGATAAAAGATTTGCAGAAATGGAAGCCGCTTTAAGAGATTGGTTATTTGGGTGTAATCCGTGGGGAACAACTATGATTGTTGAATACCCGAGTAGTGGAGATTACCCTGAAGATCCGCATTCAGCTTTTTGGGTTTTGGAAAAACATCAAACAACCGGTGGATTGATTGACGGTCCGGTTTATACTAATATATTTAACAGGTTATTGGGCATTCATTTGTCTGAGGAAGATGAATATTCTGAATTTCAATCCGATCTTGTTGTTTATCATGATGATAACGGTGATTACTCAACTAATGAACCAACAATGGACGGTACAGCCTCACTTTCTTATTATTTATCTGCACTTGAAAAAGAAGGTATGGAGCATTCTCCAAAAAAAGAAGTTAAAAGTTTTGGAGCAATAATAAGAGGAGATGAAGGTAAAAAAAATATTTATTTGCTCTTTAGCGGAGGTGATTATAATGACGGCGGCATGCATATACTGAATGTACTTGATGATCATGATATAAGAGCAAATTTTTTCTTTACCGGTGATTTTTATAGAAATGAGAGCAATAAAGATTTTCTGGAAGAGCTGATTGATCAAAATCATTACTTAGGTGCACATTCCGATAAACACCTACTATATGCTCCCTGGGATAACAGAGATAGTTTATTAGTGAATAAAGATCAATTTATTAGAGACATTGAGAATAACTACAAAGAAATGAATAAATTCGGAATTGAAAAATCGGATGCTCAATTTTATCTTCCGCCTTATGAATGGTATAATAATACAATTGCTGAATGGACTGAAGAAATGGGACTAAAATTAATTTCATTTTCACCGGGTACCCGCTCTAATGCTGATTATACAATTCCTTCAATGGGAGATAATTATGTTAGCAGTGATGAAGTTTATAGAAGCATATTGGAATATGAGCAAAAATCTGAATTTGGATTAAATGGATTCCATCTATTTCTTCATCTTGGAACTCATCCTGAACGAACGGACAAGTTTTATAATAAACTTGATGAATTAATTGGGGAGCTAAAATCAAGAGGCTATAGTTTTAGTTTACTTACCGACAATAATAATTGAGTATAATAACCTTCTTAAACAATGGGGAAACTGTTGAGTAACAGTACAAATAATTATCAAAAAGTATTAAATAAATGGGTTTTGCCATTTTTAATAATAATACTACTAGCAAATTATCAAGTATATTCGCAGAGTAATCTTGATAGTATTCGAAAAGATTCTAAAATAGTTGAAGATGAAAGAATAGCCGGCTTCAGAGCTTCAAGGATTTTATCTAGCTACCCAAACAGAATATTTCCCGAACCGGAATATTGGGAGTCTGTTGGTGATCAAATGTCTTCCAAATTTTTTGGATACCAACCCGGTGGAGTTTTGATTGTGAGTATATACCTATCTGATCCTCTTGGATTTACATTATTGAATTTTCCAAATCCCACTTCTACACAATACGATTCGATAATTTTTAGTTCAACAGATCAAAATGAAAGATTTCTAAATCATTTTGATACAACAGGAGTTAAAGTCTGGCTCCAAGTTGAACCGGGTGGAGCTAATATTGATACTTTGATAAATCTTGTGCTGAATAAATATAAACATCATCCATCTGTTCTAGGTTTTGGGGTTGATGTTGAGTGGTATCAGACTTACGATTTTTCCGGTGGTAGAAAAATTAATGATGCTGAGGTTGAACGATGGGAAAATAATGTTAAGTCAATTAATGAGAATTCTACATTATTTCTGAAACATTATTCCGATAAGTGGATGCCGCCAGTTTATAGAGGTGATTTAATTTTTATTGATGATAGTCAGGATTTTAATTGGTATTCTAATCCTTATGACGGAATGATCACCGAGTTTAAGAATTGGGGAAATAAGTTTTCGCCGAATAGTGTAGGTTTTCAATTAGGGTATCCTGCTGATCAAAATTGGTGGAGTATATATAGTGATCCAGTAAAAGAATTAGGTGATAGGCTAATAGCGAATGTGCC
>CAYXXW010000376.1:0-3004 GCA_964469115.1 uncultured Melioribacteraceae bacterium | reverse complement strand
CGTAGAATTCTTCACCAAATCCTCTATAAGCATAGTCAAATGATAAAGTTGCCATATCGGCACCTACTAGGCTATAAGCAGGAGAAAGTAATCTTACAAAATTTACAGCACCAAACCCAGCAGCGTCATCATTAAAAATAGCTGCATTAGATGGAAGCACATAATCAGTCCAGAAAGGTATAACATTACCTCCGAAAGACCAATCATCAGCACCTGTTTCAATCACAGTTGACCAACCACCAGGAATAGTAGCTGCTTCAAAATCTTCAAGAACAGCAAAAGCACCACCACCACCGGCACATATAACTACTGGCGCTTGGTTGTCTTCAACAGTTACTGTAGCAGTACACATATCAGTAAGACCTGAATCATCAGTAATTGTAAGCTCCACTGTGTTTGGACCTACCATAGTACAATCAAACGTATCATTGTCTAATGTAAGTACAAAGCCTCCACAATTATCAGTAGAGCCGGCATCGATATCAGCAGGCATAATACTTGCCATACCACCAGCATCTAATTCTACTGTAATATCTTGGCATACAGCCATTGGATCTTCAACATCTGTTACCGTGATTGTGAATTGACAAGTTGATGTATTTCCATCTAAATCAGTAGCTGAAAATTCAATTATCGTATCTCCAATTGGGAAAACGCTACCACTAGGGTCACCCATTGTTTGCGTTGTTGAAACAGCTCCATCTTCTGCGTCAATAGCTGAAGCATCTGCAAAGTTCACAACGGCACCACATACATCTGGCTCAGAATCCGCTACTGCATCTTCTGGACAAGTGATGATAGGTGAGCCAGTTGGTAGTTCCATTACCCATTCTAAAGCATTCGCCATTAACACAGCTCCATCTGTAGAAACATCCCACATGTCAGATCTGGCATCAGAAGAACCAGGAAAGAAATTTAAATAAACTTGATTCACACTAGCGGGTCCCACGTTGGTTTTTGTAATAACGAGAGGTGTCCCATTATCATATTCCGCTTCAATAACAGCGCCGGTTCTTACAGTTCCATTATCGGTGTGAAAAGATGAAGTACCTCCGTTGAATGTAGTTACATTTGCTAATACTGGACTGCCAGGAACATTGATAGTTCCTAAAGTACGGGTTGTTCCACCAGCACCATTTGCATCATAATATAAAGCATAATTGCTATAATAATTTCCAGTATTTTGATCACTGGCTAGGAAAGTCATTCCAAGTACGCCTCCGCCACCTTCTAGATATTCCGTTATAACATTTCCTGCTGCAACTGAGTCATCTGGAGCTTGATTTGTAAATACTAAAATAGCATCGTAATTATTTAACTCTGCTAAAGTCGGTGTACTCGATTGTAGTGCGAAAATATCCACTGGAGAAAAACGACCAGTTGCATCTAGTTTGACTTTTACATCATTTACAAAATCCGTATCGGCAGCTAAAATTAATACTGTTGGACCAGTAGGAGCAGCCGCTGTAAAATCTTGGTATGTATTCACACTACCAAACGTGTTTGCCATGGTAGCAGAATGCCAATAAAACTCCTCTCCTTCTTCTTTACCAGGTACATTTCCTTTTTGCAAAGAATGACCAACAGGTGTACTGCTTGGTTCCATAACACCAATATCTGTTGAAGTCATTCCATTTGCTGGACCCTCAGTAGCCATAAAAGAACCCTCATAACTTAAAAATTCAATAACCACATCATTGTTGTCAACTAAAGCTAAACCATCTGGAGCTCCATTTTGAAAACCATTAGTAGGTACTGTAAAATGTAAAGTGCCATATCCATCATCTTGGTCTGGTATGATGCCGCTTAAATTTACAGTTCTGTACACAACTCCACCACTTCCATTATACCCAAGGACAGTCCAACCTGCTAAATCAGTACCAGCAGGTCCTGCAATTTCAACAGCTTCTCCTGTATCACCACCATCATTGTCATAGTGAATTTCATTAATAAAAACGGCCTGTCCATAAGATAGTCCGGTTAGTAGTAAAGTTACTACTAGTAAATAAAGTTTTTTCATAATGTTATAAAATTTAAGGTTTAAAAATGTTTCAACTATTTAGTGAATTCGCCTTTTAGCAAAAAGGTGAAAATACACCAACTAAAAAATCAAACAAATTTAACAAATTCCCATTACTATTAAGGTGATTTATGCAATAATTATTAGAAATTTTTTAAGAAAAAAACACTCAAAAATGTTGATATTTTTTATCCAAAATTGACAAATAACATGTTTTTTAGAAAATGCTATTTGTACTTTTGCAAAAATTTTCATCTATGCAATTGTTATACCAATCAAAAACGCCAGAAGAAGCAGTAAAAGTTATCAAATCTAACGATAGAGTTTATATTCAAATGGGAGCAGCTCCTCCACAAACTTTAATAAAAGCGATGTCAGCACGACATGAAGAGCTGCGTAATGTAGAGGTATGTCATTTACACATTGAAGGAGTCGCACCTTATGCCGATCCCGCTTTAAAGGATAGCTTTCACGTAAATTCTTTTTTTATTGGTGCCAATGTACGGCATACTATAACAGCAGGTAATGGTTCCTACACACCTGTTTTCCTAAGTGAATTACCTATATTATTTAAAAATAATATTGTACCACTTGATGTTGCTTTAATACAGGTTTCTCCTCCGGATAAACATGGTTATTGCTCGCTAGGTGTTACCGTTGGTGCTTCGCTTGCAGCCATTGACAATGCCAAACATGTTATCGCTCAAATTAATCCACAAATGCCACGTACGCATGGTGCCGGTATTATTCATATATCTGAATTGGACACCTTCGTTGAAGTTGATGAACCTATTTTAGAACATAAGGTTGGTATTCCGTCCGCATTAGAACAAAAAATTGGTGATTACATCGCTGAATTAATTGAGGATAAGAGTACGCTTCAAATGGGTGTTGGAAATATTCCCAACGCTGTTTTGTCTCGATTAGGGAATCATAAAAATTTAGGTTTGCATACTGAAATGTTTTCAGATGGTGTAATAGACT
>CAYXXW010000375.1:0-3008 GCA_964469115.1 uncultured Melioribacteraceae bacterium | reverse complement strand
GCCGCCAATAATCTTTTCAAATTCATCCCAGTGCTGATATGAAACCAGGCTATGATGCAAGAAAACTATACCTTTTCCTTTATCGATCAGACCAATATAAGCTTTCTTTTCTGCATCGTTTATTTCTTGCCACATATCATAAAAAATCAAAGCATTATACTTGTCCGCTATATTATTTTTAATTCTTTCGTTAAATTTGGGTTGTGAAATGGTATCGTACTGTACATCTTCAAAGCTATCAAAAATCTTAAAGAATGACGGTTCAAACTCGTGCCCAGCCGTTATAACTAATATTTTATTCGTAGGAACATTCTTTTGTTGACCACAAGATATCGCGATTAAAATAGTGACTATTACAAAGCTAATTCTACTTAATTTTATCATATTATTAAACCTCAATTCTACTTAAGCAATGATTTATCAAATTAAGCAAAGCAGATTCATTTGATTATTCAATTTTACTAGTAATATTAATAAGGTCGTTCAACTTTAGAAATTCTATTTATTACTGATTTGATCAATTTTTTCTAGTTCTTCGGAACTAAAGTCAGGATTATCAAGTGATTTTAAACAATCTTTAATTTGACTTACACTACTTGCCCCAATTAATGCCGAAGTCACTGTTTTCCTTCTTAACACCCAAGCAATTGCCATTTGGGCCAAAGATTGATTTCTTTCTTTCGCAATCTGATCCAATCTTTTAATTTTTTCTCTTAGTTCTAGCGTGATATCTGCTGCATTAAGAAATGTTCCCGTTTTGCCAGCCCGAGAATTTTCCGGAATAGAATTGATATACTTATTTGTAAGAGTTCCCTGAGCTAATGGTGAAAATACTATGCAACCTAATCCTTCAGAATCCAATGCATCTAATAAGCTATCTTCAATCCAGCGGTCAAAAATATTATAATTCGGCTGATGAATCAGGCAAGGAGTTCCCATATTTCTCAATATGGCTGATGCCTTTTTGGTTTGCTCAACATTATACTGTGAAATACCTACATAAAGTGCTTTGCCGCTTCGAACCATTTGATCCAGTGCAGTCATTGTTTCTTCCATGGGGGTCTCAGGGTCGGGTCTGTGATGATAGAAAATATCTACATATTCTAATCCCAAACGTTTAAGACTTTGGTCCAGACTTGCAATCAAATATTTTTTCGATCCAAAGTCACCATAGGGACCCGGCCACATATCCCAACCAGCTTTAGAAGAGATAATAAGTTCATCACGGTATGATTTTAAATCATTGCTAAATATTTTGCCGAAAGTTTTTTCTGCTGAGCCGTATGGTGGTCCATAATTATTAGCCAAATCAAAATGTGTTATTCCATTGTCAAAAGCACTTAAAATCATTTGCCGGCTGTTTTCCATTATATCTTGGCCACCGAAGTTATGCCATAATCCCAGTGATATTGGAGGTAATTTTAATCCACTTTTGCCACAGCGCACGTAGGATATTTTTTCATATCGGTTTTCTTCAGCTTGATAAATCATTTGAATTTCTCTTTGAATTTCAATTAAACACTCAGCGTTTTCGTTTTTGGGCAAATAACCAGTCCATAAAGCTATCTGTAAAATATGCAAAATCATCTATTACATGCTCTTGATTTTCATATTCATAATACCTTACATCCAAAGCATTCACCTTTTTCAACATCTTAAAGCTCAATCTGGAACCTTCGATTCCTTCATCTACATCTCCATTAAAAATCCAAATAGGAAGATGTTTTATTTTTTTGGCTTGCTCAATATTTTGAGGTCCTTCAAAGAATCCTGATAATGGAGCTGCCGCTGCAAATTTTAGCGGATAATGTTGAATATAGTTCCAAGTGCCCATGCCTCCTTGAGAGAAACCGGTTAAATAAATTCGAGTAGTATCAATATTTGGAGAATCTTGATTGCTATTAAATTCTTGGATAAGATCGTTCAAAGTTTCAATCACCATTTCTCTAAAGTTATCTTTAATCCACATATCATCAAAATTACGATATCGCGGAACAAATAGAATATGCGGATGTTTATCTTGGACAAGTGGTAGTGACCAAACACCTTTTGGAAATCCTTCGTGTGTATCAATTGTAAGATCCGAATAACCATGTAGAAATATCACCACTGGATATTTCTCTACATTCTTGAGATTTTTAGGAACATATATGTGATACGGCAATCCATTGTGATCAATTCGATCCTCATAGAGTGAATCGAGATTTGTTATTGAACCATACGAATCCCTAATCAATAAAAGTTTTTGTATTTCTTTTTGGCTAATGATCTCATACTTGAACTTTATTGAGTCATTCTCTGAAATTGTGTTTTGTTCCAATTTGGTAGAAGTTGAACAATTAGTCACAAATAAAATGAAAAGTAAAGTAATCACCAATTGAAAAGGTAATATAGAGTTAACTATATTAAAATTTAATTTGATTGTCATAATGCTCTATTTTAAATTTTTTAATAAAGAATGCTCCCAAATTCAGTTTAACTTGATTCAGATTAAATCAACTCTTATACATACCTAAAATCTTCAAGGCGTTTTTATCATATATTTTTCAAGGATTTCATCCGGCAAAAATAAACCGTATATCATCCAACGCTCATGCAATTTATGAGCAGGATTCGGATTAGCACAGTTTACGCCTACACTTTTTTGGTTAAGCCTTTGCTGATGCAGATATAATAGCCAATTGTAATCGAACTGATTAACTTTGCACCAAAGAAAATATTCCAAATATTGTGATTCGTCTAAGGTTCTAGATACCACCCGGGATGTGCATTATTGTAATTCTGTAATGCAGTCCAATTATCACCGGATGAAGTAGCTCTGCTTACGTTATCTAAATACACTCCGTCAAATCCCATGTCAACAATCTTGTCGATGGATGATCTGCCATCCGCAAACGGTGAATGATTATAAGTTGGACTTTTATAGGGGCTTCCTCCTCTTACAATAATGTCTCTCCACTCAGGATGCCACCAAATCGGGGTGGCTTCATCAGCGTATTGTCCGGAGT
>CAYXXW010000374.1:0-3008 GCA_964469115.1 uncultured Melioribacteraceae bacterium | reverse complement strand
AATCATATGAGTATTTTAAATGCGATATTTTGGCGGTAACAATATCAATTCTATTCCCAAACTCGTCATAATTATAATTAACAAGATCAATTATATTATTATTTACTAATGTTATTTCTTTAAGTAATCTATTCAGTGAATCGTATTGGAAAGTAATCGTTTTAATTATTGAATTTTTATTGTAATAAATTACCGAATCCAAAAGATTATTAGAATACTTATAAAATGAATTTGATTTAAGAATTCGATTATTATCTAACATATTTATTTTTTGCAGATTGTAATCGTCGTCATATTTATATTCAAAAAATAGTCTAATATTCTTCTTTTCGTCTATTTTTTCTTTCAATATTCCATTAGAAGAGTATTCAAAATAAATTCTGTTTAGTAAACTATGATATCCGTCATAAGCTTCAAGTGCTTTTTCATTTCCGTATTCATCATAATCATATAACCATTGGGCATCAACGCCATCAGCTCTAAATCTAAATTGTTCAGTTTTATTTCTATCTTCATCAAATGTAATTTTTTCAACCAAAACTTCTTTACCGCCGGTTTTTATAATATTTTCGGTAAACTTTGAAAACACTCTCCGCTCTTTTATATCAAAGTTTTTAAGCTTTTCAAGTTCTTTGTCTTCTTGATTTATTACAATTCTAGCATATTCTTTCGCATTTGGATTTTCAACTTTCTTTAATTTCTCTGATGAACAGCTTAACAATAATATTATTGAGGTTGAAAAGACAAAAATTTGTTTAAATGACTTTTTTAGTAATGATTTATTCATAATATTCCTGAGTGAATTTCAAAATTAGATCCAAATAAAAGAATTATTTTGGTACCAAAATAATAAAAGATTTTTGATTATGCCTAGATCAAAAGAAGGGAAAAAGAATAATCATCTTTTTATTTTAAAATAATTTATTTTGGTAACTGAATTCTCAAAATTTATCGAAGAAATAAAATATGAAGATAGTTAAATCGCTTGAAGAAAATGAAAAAAGAATATTGCTGACAATTTTAACTGGGGCTTTTATAATCCGTTTACTTTTTGTACTCGAGATAATTAAATCTCCATTTGTAGAATTTTTATATTCAGATTCGAAAATGTTTATTGAAGTTGCGGATAGTTTTTTTACTGCTGCTTTTTGGAGCAATGCAAATCCGTTTTTTATTTCACCGCTTTACCCAATATTTCTTTCGTTATTTAGACTAATTTTTAATGAGAATAATTTTGTCATTTATTTAGTGCAAATACTAATTAGCTCATTTACTCTCCTATTTATCTATTTGGCTGCCAAAAATATATTTAATAAAAATGTTGCGCTTATAAGTCTATTGCTGTCTTCTTTGTTTGATTCGTATATTTTTTATTCCGGATTGATTATGCCTCAGACACTTGAAATTTTCTTTATTGCATTGTTAATCTATTTTTTAAGTGACAAAGCTAATTTTGAGAATATTAGTAAATGGATATCTATCGGTGTAGTTTTTGGTGCATTGGTATTGTTGAGAGAAAGTATTTTATTTATTGTACTTATCATGATTATTTATATTGGGTTGAGTAAATCGTTTTCTGCAGTTGCAAAAATTTCTAAATTTAAAGTTATCTCTGCTCTAGTTGGAGGATTACTACTATTTGTTATTCCATTTTCAATTATTAATTTGATTAAATCGAATGATTTTGTGTTGACGAATACCGGAGAGGGAATTTATTTTAATTTTGCTAATAATAAAGACTCAAATGGATTGATTCCACCTGATAGTCATGATTTTGAAAAAGACCCATCAGGTCAGGATTTGGCATCAAATTATTTAGGTAGAGAAGTAGGCGCAAGTGATGCATCAAGTTATTTTTATGGCAAAACATTTGATGATATTTTTGAAGCACCCGGTGAGTTTTTACTATTAACTTTTCAGAAATTCATTCTATTTTTTGATACTAACCAATTTCCAAAATCTTCAATAGTTGATATAAATTTTTATGAGGCAAACTTTTCCGAAATTCTGAAACTTCCATTTGTAAGCTATGGATTAGTTTCAATTTTATTTTTAATAGGATTTCTTCTTTATCTTAAATTAGAAAATATAAATTCACTGCTAATTATTGTGTTATTAAGTTTTATTTTAATCATACTTTTCTCGTTTGTCAGTTTGCAGAATAAAATTGGTATTACACCTCTAATGATTATTTTTGGAGCATTTGGGATTACCAATATCTTTAAAAGCTTTCGAGCACTTAATTTTAAATCCATTCAATTGCCTGTTTTTGTTGCAGTTATATTTCTTCTTCTCAATAGTTTCATTATAAAGAAACCCACAATTTCTAATTATGATGCATATTTACATTTTGGGAATGTTGCACAAGAACAAGATAGATATGAAGAGGCAATTTATAATTACAATAGATCTTTACTTTTAGAAGACCGATATGAAACTTTGTTAGCTTTAGGTAATACATTTGCCAAAAAGAAAGATTTCACCAATTCAATGGCAGCTTACGATGAAGCGGAAAAAAGAAGAGACGATGATTATTACCTCTATCTAAATAAAGGTATTGTTCTTTCCCAATCGGGACAGTACGAAAAAGCTCTGGAAGCTTATAATCAATCACTAAAATTAAATCCAAATCACTATCCAATTTATAGAAATATTGGAATTGTTTTTTACGTGAATGGCAACTATGCTGAAGCATTAAATTTTTTCAATAAATTTCTTTCTCTTTCAGATGATAAGAGTACAAAAGCCTTGGTAAGAAAGGATATTGAAAATATAAGGCTTAAATTGAGGAATCAATAGATTAAATAAACTTTATGGATTTCACGATTTAGGACTAATTTCTTGTGTTGCTTTTTTTGATTGAATTTGTTAGTTATGTACATCAAACATAAAAATTAAACTTACATGAAAAAACTTATTTTCTTACTTTTTATATCACTTCCACTCTTTGCACAAAATGAACTTAATCTTGAATTTGATTATGCTCAATTTAGATATGACTCCACAAG
>CAYXXW010000373.1:0-3012 GCA_964469115.1 uncultured Melioribacteraceae bacterium | reverse complement strand
TCTAATTCAAATCCGGTGGATAGAGATAATTCAATTCTTAAACTAAGTTTTACTGAATCTGGCTCAATGATAATTACAAAAATACCTGGATTGGAACCTGAAGGAACAGGTGTGCTTTCAGCCAATAAAATAAGTTCATTAACTTCATTCAGAAATAATAGTACAGATTTTGTGCTAACACTTATTGGAAATAACAGTTTCAAAGTTCAATGGTTAGAATTTCTTAGAACTGCTGATTTTGAAGGGTATAGAACAAAACTTGGGGCATTCTCCTCCGATTTAATGCAAGTTAATAAATTTGGCCAACCTGAGGATGCAGCTCTGGATGATGCAAATAATTTATTTATCGCAGATGCTGAAAAAGATAGTATTTATAAGTTTAATACCTTTGGCGATGAGCTGGAATCTTTTGGCGGCACTGAAGTTATGTCGTCGCCTCATGCAGTAACTTATCACGATAGGACTTTATATGTGCTTGATACCGGTAATAACAGAATTCTACGTTTTATTCTCTCCACAGAAGTCAACTAATTATGATTAAAAAAACAGTGTCCATATTTCTTTTTGCAATTGTTTCAATTTTTGCTCAAGATAGTTTTAGGGTTATGACGTATAATCTATTAAACTATCCGAGTAAAATAGCATCCACTCGCAATCCTTACTTTAAGCAGGTTGTAGAATACGTTAATCCTGACATTCTTGTTGTCCAAGAAATGGAAAGCATTATCGGGGTGTCACTTTTTTTAGAGCAAGTTTTAGATACAAACTACACCGGCGGCGGGTTTATTGATGGTTACACAACTGATAATGCAATTTTCTTTAAACACAGTAAATTCGATTTTTTAGATAATACTCCAATCAAAACAGCCTTAAGGGATATTTCCCAACTAACAATGGTACATAGGAGTACACTAGACACTTTGTTAATATATTCCGCTCACTTAAAGGCAAGTGATGGCTCAGTTAATGAACAAAAGCGTTTGGCTGAGGTTACAAATCTTCGAGCGGTTACGGATAAACTGCCGGTTGGTAGAAAGTATATTTTGGTAGGCGATTTTAATGTTTATTCTGCCTACGAGCCTGCATTTCAAAAACTATTAGATAACAGTTTTTCAGGATATTTTCTTGATCCTATAAATAAAATAGCCACTTGGCATAATAGCAGCCTTTTTAGGAGCATTCATACCCAATCTACAAGAACTACAAGCCGGCCTGATGAAGGATCAACGGGTGGAATGGATGATAGATTTGATTTTATATTAATTTCTCAAGCGGTCAAAGATTCGGGTGGATTTACATATATTCCAGGAACTTACACTTCAGTAGGAAATGATGGAAATCATTTTAATAGAGCTTTAAATGAGTTGCCAAATGCAGTTGTATCTGATGAAGTTGCTACCGCTCTCTATTATTCTTCAGATCATCTGCCCGTTTATGCAGATTTTTTAGTTGAAACCGTAACCGGACTTTCTGAAGATTATTCAAATATCACAAATAGTTTTGAACTATACCAAAATTATCCAAATCCTTTTAATCCAGTCACAAATATTAGGTTTACTATTCCCAATTTAAGCAGAGACTTGTCTGAGGGTAAATCTAGCCAGACTTCGAGTAACGTAACCTTAAAAGTTTTTGATGTACTTGGTCGTGAAATAACAACACTAGTTAATGAATTTTTGTTGGCCGGAAATTATGAGGTAAGTTTTAATGCGGAGCAATCAAATAACCAGATTTCAAGTGGCGTATATTATTATCAATTACAAGCAGGCGAATTTATTGAAACCAAGAAAATGGTAATTTTAAAGTAGTTTTAATGATTCAATAATTGATAAATAAGTAAAGAATAGCTAATTTTAAAAATTGTTTTAATTTCGAAAAGGAGAAAAATGGCAGCTAACGAAGGAACAATTGTTCAAGTAATTGGTCCCGTTGTGGATATTGATTTTGCTGATGGAAAACTACCCGAAATTTATAATGCGGTTAAAATACACTTTGATGATTCTGAGAAATCTGATCTAACTTTAGAAGTACAACAACACCTTGGTGAAAATCGAGTAAAAACTGTGGCGATGGATATTACTGATGGCTTGGTTAGAGGTATGAAAGCAATTGATACCGGTGAACCAATATCAGTTCCGGTTGGTCCGGAAACTTTAGGCAGACTAATTAATGTATTAGGTGAAGGAATTGATGAATTAGGTGAAATTAAAACTAAACAAAGAGCTCCTATTCACCATCATGCTCCAAAATTCGAAAAGCTTACGACTTCACAAGAAATGTTTGAGACAGGCATTAAAGTAATCGATTTACTAGAACCGTATTCTAAAGGTGGAAAGACAGGATTATTTGGTGGTGCCGGTGTTGGAAAGACAGTAATTATCCAAGAATTGATAAATAATATTGCTTCTCAGCATGGTGGTTATTCAGTTTTTACCGGTGTGGGTGAAAGGACTAGGGAAGGGAATGACCTTTGGCGTGAAATGAAAGAATCTGGTGTACTGGATAAAACTGCATTGGTTTTTGGTCAGATGAATGAACCTCCCGGAGCAAGACTACGAGTTGGACTAACTGGTCTAACAATAGCTGAATACTTTAGGGATGTTGAAGAAAGAGATGTCCTTCTATTTATTGATAATATTTTCCGTTTTACACAAGCCGGTTCAGAGGTGAGTGCATTACTTGGAAGAATGCCTTCTGCAGTTGGATATCAGCCTAACTTAGCTTCTGAAATGGGTGAGCTTCAAGAAAGAATTACATCAACCGATAAAGGTTCTATTACCTCAGTTCAAGCAATTTATGTTCCTGCAGATGACTTAACAGATCCTGCACCTGCTACAGTTTTCTCTCACTTGGATGCAACTACAGTTTTAAGTAGACAAATATCAGAGTTGGGTATTTATCCCGCGGTAGATCCTCTCGATTCAACATCGAGAATTTTGGAACCGGGCATCTTGGGGCAAGAACATTACAATATAGCCAGTCAGGTTAAAGAAGTCCTTCAAGCTTACAAAG
>CAYXXW010000372.1:0-3023 GCA_964469115.1 uncultured Melioribacteraceae bacterium | reverse complement strand
AGGTGGAGTATTCCCTGTTTCAGGAATCGCAGCAAATGAAAATATTATGTCTGTATTTACTCCTGGATCGCATGGATCAACTTTTGGTGGGAATCCCCTGGGTTGTGCTGTTGCAATAGCTTCGATTGATGTCCTTCTTGAAGAAAAACTTGCAGACAGGGCGGAGGAACTTGGGGTTTATTTCAGAAAACGACTTGTCGAATTGAATAGTGATAAAATCAAGCTTGTCAGAGGTAAAGGCCTTTTGATTGGTGTTGTACTTAACGAATCAGCTGGAAAAGCAAGACAATATACAACAAAACTTAAAGAAAGAGGGATTCTTGCTAAAGAAACTCATGACTGGATAATCAGATTTGCTCCTCCTTTAATAATTTCCAAAAAGGATATTGACTGGGTAATGGAAATCATTGAAGATGTTCTTAAATAAATTATATATACAATAAGCCAGTATCATAGCATAACAAAATCAAATAATGCTGAATTCCCATAATTTTCGATATTATGGATACGTTTTGGATGGATACAATGAGTAATTCATTGTCAGCATTGCAGCGGACTCATAATCCGTTGTCCATCGAATATGATCATATAATATTGTAAAAGGGGCATTTTTAAAAATGTCCCTTTCATAGGCACTATCCCTGCATTATTCTGTAAGTGCAGTTATTGTTGATACTTCTTTGGGCTCATAACCAAACTTAGGGATCTATGGTTTCAAAAACATTAGATACCTTTAATTATGGCACTTTGATTTTGAGATGAGTATTGAGACGTTATTTTTAGGTTATGAGACGACTTATGAGAAAATTTGGAAGAGTCTCATAAACGATGGGTTTTGGTACCTTTTTTAAATCTGCCTTCACACCGGATACTAAACTATTCATAACAATTACTTATATGTTTTATTCCTTTGAAAAACTAATGTATATCTTACTATCGCCATTACACCAATAATCAGGTAATGTCCAACTCAAACCGTCAGCATTATTTGCCACGTCTGTTAGTGTTGTAATATGATCACATGTTTCTTCCATTTTCACTTGATATATAGTTCCCCATTCATATGTATCCAAAGGAATATCCGTTCCTACAAATGTAGTAGTACTATTATTTCGGTTTTCAGTCCAACTTACATTTGTAATTGTTGTAAAATCGTTATTAAAAGTAGCGTTAATTGTACCCGTTATTACTAATGGATTAGTTTGGGAATCCCATGATCGACTATAACTTGCAGAGAATGTATTCCCTGAAAAACTACCGGGATATTTTTCCCATACAGAAATTGTATATCTTTCGTCTTCTCTATCATAGGCAGCATCGGGACTCGTATATGAATATTTACCACCAAAATCTACTTGAACTCCACAGCGATTAAAATCAGGTGGCGTTATACCAGAATGATTTATCGTCACCCATTTAAAATCATAATATTCATTTGGTTTCCCGTTGATATATCCACATATATAAATTCCAAAAGTATTCTCTCCTGAATTCAAATTAACACTGGCAATACCGTTCCCATTTGCTGTTGATATTAAATTACCATTGGTATCGTAAATCTCAATTCTCTGCAACCTGTCTGTGCCTGGAAGGAAACCTGGGATATTAATATTCTTACAGAATAGTTTTAATGTGCTCTCAGTCATATCCATGCCATCGAAAAATAAAATATCCTGCGTATTAGTTTTTACATAAAGATCGTACTGTTTAAAGCGGTCGTCACCAATCGTTCCATCTTCCAACTCCTCATACCTTTCTCCTATTTTAGTCCAGTCGACAAAAGTATTTGCACCATAGAAGTTTATTTTGTCATATTCTTTTCCGGCATCGCCTACTTTTGCAGAAGAGGGATATGGTTTGAAATTCAAGCCAGTATATTCAATACTTCGAATAGAGCTAGTCCCATCTAAAGCTCTATTATTCGGATAATTTGGATCTGCTACATAAAGCTTACCTTCTGTGACATTTATCTTATATATAATCATTGCATGACCAGTGTCGTCTTGAGTGTTTACGATACCTACAAATTGTGGATTTCCAGTTATAAGCATTGCATAAATAAATGTTTTCCATACTAAAATGTCTGGTGGAACATTTTGTTGGAATCTAGAAATCCAGCTATCCCAAACAAAATCTTCTTGAACGGTGGAGGCAAAACGATAGCCGAGTGGATTATCTTGCCATAATAATTGGGGATTTTCACTGTTATTCAGTAAATCAAAATGGTGAAATAGCGCAGGTTCCCCTTTGAGATTCTTCTCGTAAAAATACCACATTGCAGTTATGCTTTGACCAGCACAATGTCCTCCAGGAGATATATATGAACCATAATTAAGAAATTCCCAATCATCTCTTCCGGGAGTGAATCCAGAACTAATTACATTTTGTCCTGCTAAAACACTTTCATTTATTGATGAAAAAATCAAATTGGCTATAGGATTAATATCTGATATTTTTCCAAGCGCAGAAGTTGAAGTAATATTTGATAAAGCAAAATGTCTGGTTTCTACCGTAATGAAATTATCGTCAAGCTCAACAACAGGAAGAGCTTCTAATTCACCAGTTATTTCATTGAATAAAAAACCCATTATAAAGTCATCATTGTTTTTCTCAACAGGCACCTTAATTGTAATTGGTTGTGCAGAATATCCGCCACCATTCTTAATAGTTATCATTGGTGAAGCCGGAGTAAAATATTCGCCAAGCTTGTGTTCAATGATAGGTGAAGATGAAATAGTATAGGACCTATTTTCATTATAGCCTTGTTCAGGAACTCTTATTTCCATTCTATTTAAAACAGATCCTGTATTAGAAATAATTACTGTTCCGCCACCTGTACCAATATTTTGAGTTATTTCTTGAGTTTCAGTACCAATTGTGATTTTATCTGATAAAGAATTTTGATTCCCGGGATTAGTTGGTCCATTATCAGAACAGGCAGATAAGTGTAAGATAATTAATAGGAAGAATAAATAATTAGAAAAACCTAATACTAATTCAATTATACTATCGCAGCCCATCTG
>CAYXXW010000371.1:0-3054 GCA_964469115.1 uncultured Melioribacteraceae bacterium | reverse complement strand
TAACTACAAATAATTCCATATATTTTTTATGTCTCCGTTTTCTTAAAATTTTTGTTTAATTAATTAGTGCAAGATAAGAAAATAATTTTGGTTAAGTTAAATATTTCCAATGTATTTTCGTGGAACTCGTTTGCTAATTGAACATGTAATTTCATAAGGAATTGTATTAAGTATTTTACACCAATCCCAGGCGGTTATTTTGTGATTTTTAGATTCACCGATTAGAATTGCTTTATAGTTTATTTTGGTATTGTCGTTATTCTTTAACTGAATACTAATCCTATCCATAGAAACTCTGCCAATCTGATCGAATAAAGTATCGTTAATAATCACTTTCATTTTATTACTCAAACCTCTTAAAACTCCATCAGCATAACCTATTGGAATTGTTGCACATTTTGTTTTGCTTTTTGCAGTAAATAATCTGCCGTAACCAACTGTTTCTACTTTCTTAATAGTGTAAATTGTTGATAATTTTGAAATAATTGACATTACAGGTTTCAGATTTACCGATTCTGAAGTTTCCAGAGAAGGATAATAACCATAAAGCGACATACCTAGTCTAACCATATCAAAGTAAGAATATGGCATATCTAAAATTGCACCGCTGTTTGATATATGAGCAAGTCCATAGTTAATATTATTCTTTTGCAGATTTTCAACAAGTTTACTGAATCTTGTTAACTGAAGATTTGCAAATTCTTTGTTTCTCTCATCTGAAGTAGCTAAGTGAGTATAAATTCCATCAATTTTTATTTTTTTATGTTCACTCAATTTTTTAATTGAGTCGAAAGCTTCTTTATAATTTATCCCTAATCTGTTCATTCCGGTATTAACGTTAATATGAACCAGTAAACTCTTACTTAATTTAAGTTTTACAATTTTGTCAATCTGCTCTTGTGTTGTTATCGATGGAATAATATTATAACGGAAATACTCCTTAATATCATTTGGCTGAAAAGGGGCAAAAGATAGAATAGGTTTTTTGGTAACCTTGGCATTTCTTAATTCTATTCCCTCTTCAATTATTGCAACACCATAATACTCAGGACTATCTTTTAATTTTTCCAAAGCTTTAACAGATTCAATCATTCCGTGACCGTATGCATCAGCCTTAACAACAGCCATTACCTTTGTCTTGGTTTTGTTTTTTATAGTTTTATAATTGTACTGTAAGTTTTTTAGATTTATTTCAGCTATCGTTGGATTCATTTTATTTGAAACTATTATTGATAAATTTATGTCTAAAATTATATATTTATTTTGATTTTACACATCTATTAAATTGAAAGGAGAAAGTAATGTTAGTAAGTACAACATCAACTTTACAAGACAGAAAAATAACTAAGTATTTGGGATTAGTTTCTGGTGAGGCAATTCTTGGGGCCAATATATTTAAAGATTTATTTGCAGGCATTAGAGACATTATTGGCGGAAGATCTGCTGCTTATGAGAAAGAACTAAAAAAGGCTAAAGATATTGCGACCGAAGAAATGATTCAGCAGGTAAATATGCTGGGTGGGAATGCAGTAATTGGTGTTGATATAGATTATGAAACAATATCTCCTGGAACCGGAAGTATGCTGATGGTTGCGATTAGCGGTACAGCTGTTGTTGTTGAATAGTGCTTCGACAAGCCTGTCTGCTGACAAGGCAGGCTCAGCATGAAAAATTAATTATTGATTACTTAGTCTTTTGAAATTTGGGGATATATTATAACAGTGTATCCCCATTAAATTATTTTTCTGCTGAATTTATTATAGCAAACATTTCTTTAATAGCTTGTTCAATGCCTACGAATACTGATCTGGCAATTATTGACTGACCAATACTGGCTTCATCAATATCTTTAATCGCAATAAATTCTTTCATATTTAAGTAGTTCAATCCATGCCCGGCATTAACACCAAGTCCCAACTTTTTTGAATGAATTGCAGCTTGTCTAATTCTTTCTAATTCATCGAAGGCATCTTCTTCAGTTACACAATTTCCGTAAACTCCGGTGTGTATTTCAATCAAATCTGCATTAATTTCGGCTGCAGCATCTATATAATTTAGGTCAGGCTCAACAAATATTGAAACTGGAATATTAGATTCGTGCAATTGTTCAATTGTATTTTTGAGAAGTTCAATATTATCAATAACATTCAAACCGCCTTCAGTTGTTAACTCTTCCCTCTTTTCTGGTACCAAGGTTACTAGATCTGGTAATACATCTTTTGCAATTGTAATAATTTCCGGAACAGCGGCCATTTCTAAATCTAATTTAGTTTTAAGCTGTTCTCTAAGCAAACGAAGATCTCGCTCATTAATATGTCTTCTGTCTTCACGTAAATGTACTACAATTCCGTCAACTCCATAAAGTTCTGCCATAAGCGCAAATGTTACAGGATCCGGATTTTCTTCGGCTCTTGCATTTCTTAAAACTGCAACGTGATCAACATTTAAAGTTAATTTCATTTTATGTCCTCAATAATTCTTCATTCAGATAATTTTTCTATTGTAAATTTATAATAAATAAAGGAAATAAGTTTTGGATAAAAAAGATAAACCACAAAGAACTCAAATTTGAAACACAAAATTCACAAAGTATATTTTGTTGTTTCTTTTTGTGCACTTAGTAAATATTTTATTAGTGCTCTTTGAGGTTAAGTTTTTATTTTAACATTGCAATCAAATCTAAAGCAACTAAAATTACTGCATGAATTAAAAACCCATAAAACATTGATCTAGTTCGTAAAGCTAAATATCCTAAAAATAAGCCGCCAAAAATTGAAGCGAAAGTTTCAATAAATGGCTTGCCCGAATGAAGTAATACAAATGGTATCATCTGAATAAATATTGCATACATCCCAAATTTCTTTTCAAGTCCAAAAAGTATAAACCCCCGAAAAATAAATTCCCATGAAAAGATAAAGCCTATAAAGAAAATCTCGTAAACCAAGAAAATTAATAATTCATCTTTTGCAGAATTCATTAATGGGAAGTATTTTGTAAAATTTTCAAAATTTGAAACAAGAATAATAATTGGGATAAAAAGAAGTAGAATTATGA
>CAYXXW010000370.1:0-3063 GCA_964469115.1 uncultured Melioribacteraceae bacterium | reverse complement strand
AAACTTGAATTCTAACAATTTTAAATATTAGAGGACAATTGATTGAATCACATCAATTTGGATCAGGATATCATACTTACGATTGGGATGCATCTAAACAAAGTTCAGGAATATATCTGTATAAATTAAATGTTAATGGTAAGACTGAAGCAGTGAGAAAGTGTTTGCTATTGAAATGAAGGATGCTGCTAACAAACAGCTCCACAGCTAAGCCAGAAGAGAAACAAGAAGAGCGTGGCAGCTGCCAAACATTAGCAGCAACAGAAACGAATGGAGGTGAAGTGTATAAATCAAAATTTATACTCTTAATAATATTCATTTTTTTATTGAGTATTTCGTTAGAAGCAACTTATCACAAGATAGGTCATAGTGGAGAACCATACTGGGCAATGGATTTAGAACTAATCGACTCTACAATATTAGTTCCAGATGATGCAGGAATCCACATAATAGACGTAAGCGAACCGAACAATCCTATACATCTTGATTGTTTAGAGATTAAAGATACTTGCAGAAAGATCGAAGTAAGTGGTGATATCGCTTATGTCGCAAATACAACCGATGGGCTTCTGATCTTAGATGTAAACGATCCACAATCACCTCAGATAATAGGTAGCATTGATACACCAGATTGTGCATTGTCTTTAGTGGTTTCAGATTCAATTGTATATATCGCAGATCGGCAATCAGGATTACAAATTATTAATGTGAGCGATCCTCAAAATCCTGAATTATTAGGAAGTTTCGATATGATTAGTGCAACTCAACTCGCACTTTCTGATACACTTATATATATTTCTAATTTCATGGGAAGTATCCAAGTTATTGACGTTAGTGACCCCTCAACTCCTTCATTAGTATATGAATACTATAATCCACCTGACTGGGTTAAAGATATTGTAATTGTTGAGTCTCTTGCTTATGTAGCAACGACTACTGGTAAATTTGTTATCTATGATATAAGCGACCCTACAAATTTTAATTTAATCTCGACTTATGAAATACCATATGTAAATGTAAATGGAATAAAAATATCGCAAAATATAGCTTATCTCTCCTGCAGTCAGAGTGGTCTTCAAGTTTTAGATATAAGTGATATCTTTGAACCAGAATTAATTGGTGCTTTAAAAACTCCAATTAGTGCATATAATGCTATAATTTCTGATAATTTTGCTTACATAATAGATTTATACACTGGTCTGGAGATTTATGATATTAGTGAGCCAGATAATCCTGATTGTGTCGGTTCAGTCGATACCCCATTTTATGCTTTGTCCGTAGCAATATCAGAAGAATTTGGTTATGTTGCAGATAATGATTCTTACTTGCAAATCATCGATTTTAGCTATCCAAGTTTGCCATATATTGTTAACAATCTTGGAATTTACGGACAAATAGAAGATTTTATTACTATTGGTAATTATGGATATGCTATCACAACCTCCAGATTATACGTTTTAGGTTTGTATGATCCAATTCATCCGGTAGTATATAGCTACATTGAATTAGATGGTGTTAATTATGCTTTAAAACACAAAGAATCTCATATTTATGTATCTTCTACATCAGGCCTGCATATTATTGATATAAGTAATCATTCAAATCCTCATATTGTTGGTGAATGCAATACTCCAGGTAACGGATATGATTTAGAAGTAGCATACGATAAAGTTTATATTGCAGATGGAAATTATGGACTTACAATAGTTGATGTTTCTGACTTGGAAAATCCTGAAATCATATCCTATTTTAGCACACAAATAGAGGTATATTCTTTAGCTAAATATTATAACATTTTATACCTTGCCTGTGGCTATGATGGATTACAACTTGTAGATATAATGGATCCTGAAACTCCTGTATTTCTACAAAATATTTCATCACACTCAGATTCCAAGTTTAGAACAAAACCAATAATTATTGATGATAAATTGATCGTAGAAGATAGAAATTGGAATGAAATCCTAATCTATGATGTAAATGTTCCAGCTAATCCTGAACTTATCAATACTTATATTTGGAATATGTCGTCTATGGATTTTACAGTCTTTAATGAATATCTAGTAACGGCAAATAATTATCATGGTGTTTCAATCCTGGATTTAGAAAGTATAACATCAAGTAACGAAAACTTATTGATTAAACCAAACTATGAATTATCTAATCACCCTAATCCTTTCAATCCAACCACAACAATTTCTTTCTCAATTTCTACCGAAAGCAACGTGGAACTGTCAATTTACAACATCAAAGGTCAGAAGATAAGATCTCTTTTAAACGATCAAATAACCTCAGATGAGCATTCAATTGTATGGAATGGGGAAGATGCTTCTGGAAAGAAAGTAAGCTCTGGTGTTTATCTTTACAAGCTTATAGTGAATGGTAATATTGAAGCAGTTAAAAAATGTTTGCTTTTGAAATAGAAGATGCTGCTAACAAGCGTGTCAGTTGTATTTCACAGCACACGCGGAACATTAGCTACAACATAACGTATGTTGTAAGAAATTGTGTTTTATAAATATGTTAGATGAAAAAGGAATCTAATATGAAGATAATGTTCATAGCTTTGATGTTATTAGTAATTAATTTTACATATTCTTTAGATTACACAATCCAACCCAATACCTATTCTATCCAATCCGGTGACTTTGATAATGACGGTGATAATGATGTTGTAGTGGGACATTATTATGAATGGGGATTTTTGACATTTCTTGAAAATTTAGGTAATGGTGAGTTTGTAATTACTGATACAATGCATAGTTTTGGATCGATTGCAGTTTATAAACCTTGTAATCTCGATAATGAAGCTGGAATGGAAATTATCACTAATTATCAGGATAGTTTTGAAGGGACAAAACAATTGAAGATATTTTATAATAATGATTTTTCGAATCCATTTTATTATGATTCTAATGAATTTACTCCATTTGGTAATTTTACTCCAGGTGACTTTGATGGAGATGGTGATTACGATTTAGTTTTCTCATCTTTGGGTGCAGGATTAGATAATCTCTGGGGAGTAATGTATAATCTTGGTGATCGGGAATTTTCTGAACCGGA
>CAYXXW010000369.1:0-3076 GCA_964469115.1 uncultured Melioribacteraceae bacterium | reverse complement strand
AAATGGCTGCACTTGAATCAATTAGGAATGGTGTTACTTATATTATTGATCATCACTCCTCTCCAAACTCATCAATAGGTAGTCTTAACGTGATTTCTAAAAATCTTGAAAGTTTTAATCTAAAAAATGTCCTCTGTTTTGAGACAACGGATAGAAATGGCGCTGTTCTTAAAGAAAAAGGGATTGAAGAAAATTTAAATTTTCTTGATAATTATATCACAGAAAATTCTAAATCACTATTGGGATTCCATGCATCGTTCACTCTAGATGATGAAACTTTACAATATGCATCTAAATTGCTCCAAAAAAATAATTGGGGAGTTCACGTTCACCTTTGTGAGGATATTTCCGATGTGCAGATTAGTAATGAAAAATATAAAGCAACACCGATGAAGAGATTTACTAATTATGAATTACTGAATGAGAAAAGTATTTTGGCTCATGGCATTCATTTAGAAAAAGAGGACTTTGAACTGATCAGAGATTCTAATGCAGCATTAGTGTTTAATCTAGATTCCAACATGAATAATTCTGTTGGTTTGCAAAAGTATAAAAAGATTCCAAAGGAAATACCAATATTAATTGGCACAGATGGTATGCATGCAAACATTGCTCGCTCATTTAAGGAATTGTTTCTTCAAATTCGTAATGCCGGATTCACTTTTGATGCAGCTTTTGCCTTTATGATTAAGACATATTTTGATCAGCTTAAGTTTATTAATAAGTTCTTCCCTGATTTTACAAATTTACAAATTGAAGATAGAGCCGATTTGATCATATGGGATTACGTGCCGCCAACTCCTATCAGTCAAGATAATTTTTGGGGACATTATATTTATGGAATTCTCGAACGTCCAATAATGACTGTTGTTCAAAAAGGAAAAATTCTTCTTGATGACTTTAAAATTATTAATATAGATGAAGCAAAAATTCACAATGAAATATTTGTTCAAGGTGAAAGATTATATAAAAAATTTAACGAGGGAAACTGATGAACGTTACAGAGAAAATTCTAGAGAAGGCTGAAGAATATAAAAATTATACGGCCCAAAATTTATCGGAGATGATAAAAATAAAATCATTAAGTCTTCAAGAAAAAGAAGTTTGTCAATTGATAAAAGGACAGATGGAAGCTGCTGGGTTTGATGAAGTCAAAATTGACGGACTTGGAAATGTTATTGGTAGAATCGGAAACGGACCAAAGGTAATTGCATTTGATGGACACATAGATACTGTTGATTTAGGCAATTTGGAAAACTGGGATTTCGATCCGCTTAGTGGGGAAATCAAAGATGGTTTTGTTCTTGGACGGGGAAGTGTCGATCAAGAAGGTGGTCCAGCTGCATTTATTACAGCTGGAAGAATTATTAAAGAATTAGGATTAGCTAAAGATTTAACAATTTATTTTACTGCTTCGGTGATTGAAGAAGACTGTGACGGCCTTTGTTGGAAGTACATAGTTGAGGAAGAAAAAATAAAACCGGAATGCGTAGTAATAACTGAACCAACTAACCTTAATATTTATAGAGGTCATAGAGGAAGAATGGAAATAGCTGTGTCATTTTATGGAATCTCTTCTCATGGCTCAGCTCCTGAAAGAGGGAAAAATGCAATTTATATGGCTTCTAGTGCAGCTTTGGAAATTGAAAAATTAAATGAAAGATTAGCACATGATGAATTTTTGGGAAAAGGGACAATAACAATTTCAGAGTTTAAATCAAAGAGTCCATCACTATGTGCAGTTTCAGATTTTGCAAGAATTCATTTGGATAGAAGATTAACTTGGGGTGAAGATAAAGAATTGGCGCTTAATCAGATTAAGGAAATTGTTAAGGATATGAACGCAAAGGTTGAATTACTTGATTATGAAGAAACAGCTTATACCGGATTAAAATATGGAATGCAGAAATATTTTCCAACATGGAAGTTAGAAGAAGATCATCCGTTAGTTCTGAAAGGAGTTGAAGCCTATGAAGATTTGTTTCAAGCTAAACCTAAAGTAGATAAGTGGACTTTCTCAACAAATGGAGTAACTATTAGAGGTTATTATGATATACCTGTTATTGGGTTTGGACCTGGGAATGAAGTATTGGCACATGCTCCAAATGAAAAAGTGCCGATTGATCACTTGGTAAAAGCTACAGCATTTTATACAAACTTTGCAAATAAATATTAGATTTTTAATAGGCGTCATCCCCGAGTGTTGTATTCATGCTGAGCGGAGTCGAAGCATTTGGTGATCAGATTAATTAGTATAGATACCCGTTTTCGCAAGGATGACAAAATTAAAATAGAACTTGTTATTCTGAGGAGCTCTTATTTTGAGCGACGTGAGAATCTTCGAATAAAGATTTCTCAGTCACTTTGTTTCTTCGAAATGACAAGCAAAAATGTTGAATAATAATAAAATTAACTGTCATTGCGAATGAATGTGAAGCAATCTATTTAGATTACTTCGTCGTCAACTAAATCTGGACTCCTCGCAATGACACAAATAATTTTTATATGGATTTTAGATATTTAAGGAGAAATATATTATGAATTTAAAAGGTAAACACTTCTTAACTTGTGAAGATTGGACCAAGGAAGAATTAGATGTGGTTTTTAACAAAGCACTTAAGTTAAAAGATGAATTTTACAAAGAAATTCATCACGTTGAATTACATTATAAAACATTGTTTATGATGTTTTTCGAACAATCTACAAGAACAAGAAACTCAATGGAAGCGGGTATGACACAGCTTGGTGGTCATGCTCATGATTTAACACCGGATAAAATGCAAATTACACATGGAGAAGTTGCTAAGGATACAGCAATTATTTTATCACGAATGGGGCATGGAATCGCTTGCAGAAATTGTTTTTATGGCGTTGGGAAAAAGTATCTAGATGAACTGGCAGCATATTCGCTCAAACCGGTTATGTCTTTGCAAGATGATGTTTATCATCCTTTCCAAGGGTTAGCAGATTTGTTGACAATCTTTGAGCATTTTGATAAAAATCCAAAAGGATTAAAAGTTACTGTTTCTTGGGCTTATGCTGATACTCATTCAAAGCCATTATCAGTTCCTCAAAC
>CAYXXW010000368.1:0-3077 GCA_964469115.1 uncultured Melioribacteraceae bacterium | reverse complement strand
GAAAAAAGGAAGATTGCAAATACTATTGTTAACTTTTTCATATTATTTTCTCGCAAGTTTTTTATCTTTTTCTTGTAAATTTTGTTCAAGCTTAAGAGTAACTTTTTCAATTACACCACCTTTGTTAAGAACAAATTTCACTTCATTTGTTGTGTAATCAATTTTTGTTAAATATCCCAAATAAACTTCATCACCTTCCCACAGCAAGTGAGTATTTCCGCTTGCATCTGCTACATAAGCACCATCGGGAATTAAAGCAAGAAGTTGAGCGGTTTGAACATCCAGTAAATTATCGGTGTTGGGTGGTATATCATCACGAATTAACGGATAAAAGATGTTATATAAAGGATTAGAATTTAATCTATTTTCTTTATACTTAGCACTGGCATAGGTATCCGTATCAGAGTAAAAAACTATAACTTCAAAATCATATCCAACTAAATAATGGGGGAAACCATCTTCATCAACATCAACAAAATTATTTAGTTTTCCTTTTGTAACTTTTTTAAGTTCCTTACTCTGCTCAATTGCATAAATTAGTCTGAATAAATCATTATAATCAGCAGTTCCCTTAATATGATAGACATAACTGAAAAAATTACCGGGATCGCCTTCTCCAGAATATTCAACGTTTACATGAGAATAATCAGAAAAATTTGAACTGACTCCATTTACGAATTTAAAAAAGTTTGATTGCGGAATACTGACCGGGATAATATACTTTCTTAATGACAATATGGAATCCAGTTCTGCCAAACGATCTTTTAAATCATCGAGTTGCAGTTTTAATCCTTCTGTATCTTGAGCATCGATTTTGAGGTCTTTTAATTCTTTCTCATTATCTGAAATGTCTCCAGCTTGATAATAATAAGTGTAAGCACTGCCGCTTACGGCAATTATTACTAATATTACCAGCAAGAGTAAAGTACTAAGTAATTTACGGTTCATTGGTTTTGGCTCCATCCGTATTTATATTATAATTTAATGTATATGAATATGTCTTTGTATCTCGAAGCGGTTCATAAATAACCGTGTTTAACAGAGCTTGATCACTGTTTTCCACAAATTCAGTGAGTACGTTTCTGGATAGAGCATATCCATTAAGATTAACAACTTGGTCTGCGTTAGATTCGAGATTCGAAACCCAGAAATTTCTCCTTCTCTCCACAAAGTCAGATACCTTGGTCAGCATTTTACCCCAAACTTCTGTGCCCGCTGTAGCTGAATCTAATATTGCCTGAGTATTATCGAAATTATCAATCTTCGTATTATATCCATCCATTTCCTGAATTATTAACTCATTTTGTGCATTCAGCTGTATTAGTCTAGTAATTTCTCGCTGCTGTTCACTCAATAGCTTATTGTTTTCCAATATTTGGAATGTAAAGAAAAATGCAGCAGCAAAAAGTAAAGGCATAACTACTAAGCTGTGCCAACCGAACTGAAGAAATTTTTGATTTTCTGCAATATGCTTTGGAAGGAAGTTAATACCTTTATATTTGTTTTCTTTTTCTTCAAAATATTCTAAGCCGGCAGCTATTGGAAAAGCAAATGCTGATAAATTTTCTTTTTGCTCATCCGATAAACTTGTTATATCTACTCCATCAAACTTTAATTCAGTTACATTTGCCTCTGGAAATGTACCATAAAATGAGAGCACCAAATTCTCTGAATTGTCTTCACCGCACAATATCACATTGTCTAAACGAGGAATTCCGCCGTTTTCCATTTCAAGTAATATTTTTGAAAAATATACATCGTATGTATGAATGTCTTTTGTACCAATATCCAAACTTGAACCAACGTGAAATAATTTTTTCCCTTTTAAGAAAATAAGCTTACTTGATTCTTGACCGGTATTTATAATTAGTGTATAATCTTCTTCAAAAAAATCGTTTGATTTGGCGACATAGTGTGCTAAGGCAGTTTCCGAGTTTTTAATAGTGGCAATTTTGTAAAACTTTTTACCGTTTTGGTTAGCCCAAGAATTAATAAAGTTTACACTTATATTATCTTCTTTGATAAATACACTGTGTAAAGTTTCATTATTAATTTGAATATAGTCAATTGTATCAGCTGTGACAGCTATGTTTTTATTTTTGGCTATATCTGAAATAATTGCATTAATATTTTTCTTCTTATTATTATTGATATGGCCGATAAAATTATGATGACTTACTACCGGATCAGTAACAACCGGAATAAATTCAGCATCTTTTATATCATCCTTACCAAAATAATTTGCTGCAAATGTTACATCATTTTTGTCTACTGTTGCTAGGCCGCTTCCTGAATCATCAATGCTTTCGATTGAAAAATCCGTTTCAAAGCCTTTTAGAGAAGTATCTGATGAACCATTATCTAAAGGATCATCAAAATTTTCACCTCCCGACATTGTCATTGAGAAGGTTTTATTAATTTTAATCCCTTCTTTCTCTTTTGAAAGAATAACTATTTTAGTATCCTGTCCTTCGGACGAAACACATACAATTGGTTTCATATTTTATACCGCTTTAAATAATTGACGTATTCTACTTTTATTGTTTGCAAAGGCAATCATATTTTCTTTAGATATTTTCCTTTGCTGATATAACCGCATTAAATCTTGCTCCATTGTAATCATACCAAGCTGACTGCCTTGATTCATCATCATATAGATTTCACTTGTATTATTATTTTTAATTGCCGCTTTTATACTTGGAGTAACTACTAATACTTCTTTAGCCAAAACAAGCTTTCCGTCTAATCCTGGAATTAATTTTTGTGAAACAACAGACACAAGAACATCGGCAAGTCTCATTCTTACTCTTTCTTGTTCAGCAGGATTAACCTCAGCAATTATTCTATCTATCGATTCAACTGCTGATGATGTATGCAATGTTGAAAAAACTTTATGACCTGTATCAGCAACTTCTAATGAGGCTAATATTGTTTCTGGATCTCTCATCTCACCAATAACAATTATGTCCGGATCTTGTCTCAGAGCTTGTGTAACACCTTCTTTAAAGGTAAGAACATCTCTCCCCACTTCTCTATGTTTTATAATTGAACTATTAGAGGTATGCACATACTCAATT
>CAYXXW010000367.1:0-3082 GCA_964469115.1 uncultured Melioribacteraceae bacterium | reverse complement strand
GTAACATTAAAAAAATATTTGAAATAATAATGAATCTTAAAAAGACGTTTTATAAAAGATCTGTTGGTTACATTTTGTTAGTTAGTTTTATAGCAATATTTCTTTTAGTCCTGGGTTATTTTCTTATTCCTTTTAATTTTTCAAATTTTGGTTTAAGTCAAGAAGTAGTAATAAAATATGCTGATAATATTTCACCAGCACATCAAATTGTTATTGATAATTTTAATGAGGAGTATAAAGGGCAGATAAGAGTTGAAGCAATAAATTTACCATTTATAAAGTTTAGTACAAATGAGCGTAAGGAATTACTTACTCGATCTTTAAGAAGTAAGAGTGACAAGCTGGATGTCTTCGCAATCGATCTCATTTGGTCATCGAGGTTTGCCAAATGGGCTGAGCCTCTTGGAAGGTATATTACAAAAAATGATACAATAGACTTAATCCCTGAAGCACTTGAACCTTGTATAGTAGATACCAAGTTAGTTGCACTGCCGATGTATCTGGATATTGGAGTATTATATTATCGGCGAGATTTAATTCAATCACTTCCCAACGCCAGTATAATTGAAAAAAAACTGCAAAAATCAATTTCTTGGGAAGATTTTATTGCTTTGAGCAGAAGTTTTGATTCTAATAAGAATCCTTTTTACATTTTCCCAGCTGACAATTATGAGGGTTTTGTCTGCAGTATTTATGAAATTCTTTATAATCAAAAAGAAAATTTTTTCTTGCAAGATTCTATGGATTGGAACTCTGAAGAAATAAGAAATTCTTTTCTTCTTCTTTCAAATATAATTAATAAGCATAAAATAACTCCCCCAATTGTTACAGATTATAGAGAAAACAATTGCTATGATTATTTTTTATTTAATCAAGGAGTATTTTTGCGAGGTTGGGCAAGTTTTACTAAGGATTCAAAAACCTATAGAGAATCCGTTGAATTACCCAAATTGATTGAACAAGCTCCGTTACCTCATTTAAAGGGATCAAAACCAGTTTCTACAATTGGTGGCTGGAATATTATGCTCTCTAAATATAGTGAGAATAAGGAAGAAGCACTCGAATTCATAAAATATTTACTTAGAGAAAAATCCCAAAAAATATTCTATGAGCAAGGGGCATTTCTACCGGTAATCTCTTCGGTCTATTCTGATTCTAGTTTTATCACAAAGTATCCTACCTTATCTAAAAATAAAAAATTACTCGATTCTGGTATACATAGGCCTTTTTTAGCTAATTATACCAAAATATCAGACGTTATTTCATTCTATGCAAATAAAGTAATAAAAAAGAAGATTAGTGTTGATTCTGCAATGGATAAAATAAATCAAGCATTAATGTCAGGGGAATTAATACTGAGATGATGAAAAGAAATTTAGCTGATAAAATGTCGAAGTATAGATTTGAATTTAGACACATAACCGTTTTACTTGTTATTCTAATATCATTCCAGATAATACTTTCATTCATTCAAAAGTCATCAATACAAAGTTTTTTAGAAAAAACACAGGAGTGGTATCAACAAGATTCTGCCGAGAGAATGGCGAATCTAAGTACAACATCGCTTGAGTTATTAGTAGGGAATATGCGGGGCGATATTGAAAACAATCAAGAAGAAAAACAAAAAATAATTCAATCTTTTAATATCATTTTTAGTCAGCAGCTGCTAGAACCACATGTTGAAGAAACTTGCCTAATTATCCTTAAGGATAATATTCCAATTGTAATAAATGAGGGAATAGATTTTTATAATTTTCTTACTCATAACCCTTCTGCTTTAAAAACTGATAATGAATCGGAACAGGCATTAGAACTTTTCAATGCTAATTTTGAAGTTTTAAGAAATTTCGAAGAGATTATCACTATCCTTGATAATCAAAACACATTTCACATACTTGTCCCATTTATTCCATATGGTGAGTTTGTAGGTGCGTTTTATATGAAAAATAAACCAAATTTTGAATTCATTACACAAGAAGTGTTAACAAGCTATAATGAAGTAGCATTAATCTATACATCTCTTATTCTATTGGGTTTATTGGCCATGTACTATATTTCATCATTTACAGTTAAGGAACGTGACGAAGCTCGTAAATTATTTTATGAAGAGCAAGAGCAGCATTTAAAAGATACCATAGAACATGAGAAAGAATCGATGTTTACTAAAAGGATATATCACACTCATCATAAAGCTGAAAAGGTTATGGGTTTTATTAAGGAAGATTTAAGATCTATGGATATTAATAATATTGAAGAAACTAAGAACAAAGTATCTAAATATGCGAACTTTGTGTCAAGAGTTATTTACGATATGAAATGGTATGATCCGCCAATCCAGACAATAAGAAACCAGGCATTTAGCACAGATATTAATGAAGTAATAAATTTTATTATTGGCAATCTCTTTTTGCGGATTTCTAACAAAACCGATTTCTTTAAATTTGAGTTGGATCTTGATGATAAAATTCCAAATGTTCACATCAATGAATTTGTTGTTTGGGAAATTTTAGAACCTCTTATCCAGAATAGCATAGACCATTCTACTAAAGAAAGGATTATTGTAAAGATCGAAACTATATATAACCAAGATGAGAATAAATCTCACATAATTATTTCAGATAATGGCAAAGGAATTGATGCTCATTTAATGATGACAGATGAAAAAGGAATTAAGAAAATATTTAGTGAAAATGTTTCAACAAAAATGCTTGATCACGGAAATAGCGGATACGGCTGTTATATTGCATATCAAATAGCTGTTATAAGATGTGGCTGGAAATTGGATGTCGAGAATCAAATAAATGGCGGGTGTAGATTTATTATTACTTTTTAATTAGGACAAAAGAAATTATGAATAAAATAAACATTCTACTTATTGAAGATGAAGATTTTGATGCAAGAAGAGTAAAAAATACCATTAGCTTGATGCAAAACAAAATTGAGATTAAGGAAATTGTTTCTAACGGAAATGACGCACTTGAAATTTTAGAAAAGAACAGCTCTAATTTTGATGTTGTTATTATGGACTATCAAATTGCCGGTGGACTAAGAGGGGAAGAGCTTATTAAACAAATTAAGAATA
>CAYXXW010000366.1:0-3085 GCA_964469115.1 uncultured Melioribacteraceae bacterium | reverse complement strand
CCGCTTCCGGCAGTTGCAAAAACCCAGAAAGCTCCCGCTTCGCTATGCATTCCAAGAGATTTACCGTCTCTCAAAGTAATTTGTGCAATTATGTTTTCTTCATCTTTAAGAAGTATATTTTTTTCTAACTCTTTCCCTTCTTCAATAGTTGTTGAGTAATCATAAACTGTGAAATCAGTTTCAACATTTTGTGAATTTACTGAGCCGGCGGTTATTAAAAAGATTACTGCAATTATTATAAATTTTAGATTGTTCATACTTTCTCCTTTTGATTTTTACTTCTTGCTAAAATGGCAGACAAATTATTTTTCTATTACTCAATTTTTAGATACTTCATCCGCAACAGCGCCGGATTCAGTAAGACAAAACTATTAATTTGTATAAATTTATTTGTAATTGCTCTCTACTTCTTGCATTCTTGTTTTCACTTTCCAAACAACAAGCGTAATAATTATCCAAGCAATTGATCGGAATGACATTGCACCAATACTGTGGTCTGAAATTACATCGTTAAAAATTGTAAGCAATAACAAGAGAACAATAATATGAGAGCCTGTAATTATCCCGGAATAGATTAGCGCATTACGGTTTTGCTGCCAAATGTAAACTCCCGCAATTACAGAAACAGCACCCATAATTACATTATAACTAACCAGCGTTGAAAAGTATTGATAACCCGGATCAAAAAATCCGCCAATAACCCTTAAGCCAGTTACTATTGACATTGAGCCGATAATGATTGCAAGTACGGCAACAATTTTGTTATAGTATTTCATTTTTTCCTCTTTGTATATTTAAAATTATTAGAGATAAAATCTGCTGAAAATTCTAGCCGAAGCATTTTCTGTATGTTCATCCGGAAAATAAGAATAAATTCCGTATCTTTCATAAAGCACAAAGCTTAAGCCCAATGAATTATTTTTGAAAATTTTATAATTCAATTCAAGATTAAACAAACCGATAAATTCATTTCCTGATAATCCATTTACTATGTAAATCCAAAATTGTTTGTATTTAAATTTAGCGTTACATCTTCTGATAATTGTGCATTAATTAAAATCCTTGCGCCTAAACCCGGACCAAGATTGTAATTCATTAAAACTTCTTTTGAATGTATTGAATTTGTTCCGCAGTTCTATTCTTTATCTTAATTATATTTATAGTTCTTCATCACTTCAAGCCCAACGACTGTTCGGTTTTGTAAGCTATCTACCGGATTCTCTTTGTCTTTTAAAAGACTTCCATCTTTTTCTTTTTCCTGCATCCAACTAATTTTGCCGTTGTAAAGTTTTCCTTCTTTGTAGATTTCAATTATCCCCTCATTCTCCGGCATTAACCAAACTCCAAGTATTAAATCTTCTTCTTTCGGCTAATTTTGTGCAGTTAAAAAATTATTTAACATTCCGATAAATAGAATCAATCATACTTTTTTATTCTTAAGCATTTTCAGCCTACTTTAATTTAAAAACTATATTTTATTTTTCCGTAAATCATATCGTTCAATCTATATTGCCCAAATTGACCGTCACTTCCGGTAAAAATGTTTGCTCCGAATTGCAGATTTATTGTGTCTGAGTAATCATATAAAATTCTTGGTCTAAATAAAGCATCTTCATATTCAAAATCGTAGTAAGAGAAAAATTCAAATTCCAAAGTTTCATTCAGAGTTGAATATTTTGCAAGGAATGTCATCATATTATTGTATTGATCAGCAAACATTGCGTTGGGTTGAATAATTTCTTCATAATCCAAAATTGCTTTTTGAATAAACTGTGCGCTGAAATTAATATCAAATAAATTGAAATCAGCACCAAGCATATAATGAATGTAATCTTTTTCAATTGTTCCGTTGTTTACCGCAAGATTATTTGTGTTAAAATATTTACTAAAGTAATATGCACCTTCCCCCCTGAAAACAATTGGCCCGAGGGCTGAACTAAAACTACCACCGGCAAGCGACAATCTTTTATGTTCTGGAGTAATTGTTAGATTTCCGCCCGAACTATTTGGAATAAATGTGCTGAAAATTGTCGGATCGTCATCCCACATATAACCAGCCATTAATTCAAAATCAATTGCTTCTGTTAACGCAGAATATTTTAAAAACAGTTCGCTGTTTTCTAAAGATGGTTTTACTTCTTCATTGGAATAATCAATTGTAGGTGGAGTCATAAAGTCCGTGGCCGGAGACCAAATTGAATTTGCATTCGGCAAGTTCGTTGAAGAAAAAACCGGAAGCCAAACAAACTCAAGTGTGTTACCGCCAATATAATAATTAAGCTTTGCGCCAACCACACCAATTCTAATTTCGTCAAACTCAGGCAATAGAAATTCATATAAATCTTTTGGAGAAACTATATCGGTTATAAATACTCCATCTGCTTTTCCCCAAACAATTTGCTGCTTGCCAACTCGGATATCAAAGCTATCAAAGTATAAATCTAAGTAAGCTTCTCTAAGTTTAAATGTAATACTATCAGAATTGTTATGATAAATAAGTGGATTAACTTTGAACGATGACCCGCTCATACTTTTTTCAATGTTAAGATTAAATGTATTTTGTAGAATTACAAAATCGTTTAAGCCATTGCCCGCAAGCATTCCGGAGTAGTTTCTTACATAGCCGGTGAAATCCACATTCTGCGCAAATGTATTAAACACAAGCATAAATAGGATTACAATTATTTTATTTTTCATTTTTTTGTTCCTTGATTCTTTTGTCACGTCACTTAAACCTTCGAGTTTTTTAAAACCTCGGAGGTTTGGAATGATGAAAATCTTTTAATGAATTCCCGGTAGAAACATCATGCCAAAGGCAGATAAATTCGGGAATGACAATCTTTTTTCCTTACTTCGTAAATTCTAAGTTTGGAGTTCTACTTTTGATTCTTTTCGCTCGTAATTTCTGATTTCTGACTACTGTTCTTATATTCCTCGTGTCATAATTCTTTCAGTAAATTTCCCATCATCAATACTGGTATTTATTTTAACGTTTGTCAATATCATAATTGTTTTGTGGTCTTTCTGTTCATTTTTCATTTCGGTATTTGTGATAATCCAAAATCCGCTGAAGTCTTCATATTTA
>CAYXXW010000365.1:0-3094 GCA_964469115.1 uncultured Melioribacteraceae bacterium | reverse complement strand
GTGGGCCCACACGGACTCGAACCGCGGACCCTCTGATTATGAGTCAGATGCTCTAACCAACTGAGCTATGAGCACCAAAAAAAATAGACTCCAAATCTAAATTATTTTCCGTTGGGAATCAAATTAAATTCAAACCAATATTTATATTTTTTGTTTTAAATCGATCATTAATTACCTCAATATTTACTTTCAAAAATTTAGCTATTTTCTTTTCTTATCTTTAATTACAAAGAAAAATAGTAAGAAAAATTATTGCAATAAAAATAGGAAACACATATATTTGTAGTTCGTTTTTTAATGAAAACGATATAATAAAGGTTCTGAATAAAATTTGAATTGCCTTTTGTTGCCGGGGTGGCGGAATTGGTAGACGCACTGGACTTAAAATCCAGTGGGAGGTTTCTCCCGTGCCGGTTCGAGTCCGGCCCTCGGTACTAGGTTTTTCAATAATAAATTAATATAACTGGGTTCTTAGCTCAGTTGGTTAGAGTGTCTGCTTGACGTGCAGAAGGTCAGTGGTTCGAATCCACTAGAACCCACGAATATCGGAGTTTACTCCGCTTTTTTTTATAATGACAAAATGAGTAAAATAAAAATAACATTCCCTGATGATTCAGTAAAAGAATTTGAAAACGGTGTAACTCCTTTTCAAATCGCTGCATCAATATCTTCAAGATTAGCTGATGAAGTTTTGGTGGCTAATGTCAACTCCAAATTAGTTGATGTTAATAAACCAATCACATCTGATGCTAAGTTGCAGTTATTTACTTTTAAGGATGATACAGGAAGGGGAGCTTACTGGCATTCAACTTCTCATCTTATGGCTCATGCAATTCAGTCACTTTACCCCGAAGCTAAATTTGGTGTTGGACCTGCAATTGAGGGTGGTTTCTATTATGATTTTGATATCAATACAAAGTTGACAGATGATGATCTTGTAAAGATTGAAAATAAGATGATGGAGATTGCAAAAGAGGATAAGCCGTTTACTCGACAAGAATTATCTAAGACTGAAGCGCTTAACTTTTTTAAGAAAGTTGACGATCAATATAAGCTTGAAATTATTAGCGAACTTGATGAAGAAAACGAAACAATTAGTCTTTATCATGAAGGTAGTTTTACCGATTTATGTCTTGGTCCTCATATTCCTTCAGTAGGAAAAATAAAATATGTTAAGCTAATTAACATTTCAGGTTCATATTGGCGAGGGGATGAGAAGAGGCAAAGTCTTCAAAGAATTTATGGTGTATCGTTCCCTAAGAAAAAAATGCTGGAAGATCATCTTCAACTTTTGGAGGAAGCAAAGAAAAGGGATCACAGAAAATTGGGCAAAGAGTTAGGATTATTTAGTATAGAAGAAGAATCCGGACCAGGTTTAATTTATTGGCATCCCAAAGGGGCAAGTGTAAGAAACACTATTGAAAATTTTTGGCGTGAAGCTCATATAGAAAATGGTTATGATCTTGTTTATTCACCTCATATTGGAAAGAGCTGGCTTTGGGAAACAAGCGGACATCTGTCTCACTTTAAGGAAAATATGTTTGCTCCAATGATTATTGATGAGCAAGAGTATTATATTAAGCCAATGAATTGTCCGTTTCATATTATGATGTATAAATCTGATCTTCACTCTTACCGAGATTTACCTCTTAGATGGGCTGAATTAGGAACTGTATATCGTTATGAAAAAAGTGGCGTACTTCATGGACTTTTAAGAGTCAGAGGTTTCACACAGGATGATGCTCACATATTTTGTACTGATGAGCAAATAGAAGAAGAAATTATTGAAGTTATTAGATTCTCTTCCTATATTTGGAGTTCTTTTGGTTTTGAAAATCTGAAATATTATGTTTCTACAAAACCAGAAAAAGCAGTTGGTGATGATGAAATTTGGGATAAAGCTACGTATTCATTAAAAAATGCCTTAGATTCTCAAGGATTGGAGTATGAAGTTGATGAAGGCGGAGGCGTCTTTTATGGTCCCAAAATAGATATTAAAGTAAAGGATGCATTGCATCGCGAATGGCAAATGAGTACAATACAATTTGATTTTAATTTGCCTGAACGATTTGATATGAAATATATTGGCGAAGATGGGAAAGAGCACAGACCATTTATGATCCATCGTGCTTTGTTTGGGTCAATGGAAAGATTTATGGGTGTTTTAATTGAACATTACGGCGGAGCATTTCCTACATGGCTTGCTCCAACCCAAGCTGTTGTTATTCCAATATCTCAAAACTTTATGGATTATGCCGAAGAAGTAAACTCTATTCTTAAAAAGAATAAAGTAAAAGTTAAATTAGATTCACGCAATGAAAAAATTGGTTATAAAATAAGAGAATGGGAAACACAGAAAGTTCCCTATATGTTAATAGTTGGAGAGAAAGAGAGAGAAGCTAAAACCGTATCTTTGCGAATTCACAAAGAAGGCGATAAAGGAAGTATGAGTTTAGATGAGTTTATTAGTATTTTTAATACTGATATAGAAAAATTTACTAACTAATAAGGAGGATTATATCGCTCAAGTTAAACAGCGTATAAATGAAGACATAAATCATCCGGCAATAAGAGTAATTGGACCAGATGGTGAACAATTTGGAATTTTAACTGTTCAAGCAGCATTATTAAAAGCTGAAGAAGCGGGTTTAGATCTTGTAGAGATTGCACCGCAGGCAAAACCGCCTGTTTGTAAAATTATAGATTTTGGAAAATTCCAATATGAACAGCAGAAAAGGGAAAAAATCCAAAAGAAAAAACAGCATGTAACGATTTTAAAAGAAATTAGATTGCACCCAAACACCGATACACATGATTTTGATTTTAAGGCAAGACACGCAGAAAAATTTTTGGGTGAGGGAAACAAAGTAAAAGTCTCTGTAGTATTTAAGGGAAGAGAATTAGCATATAAGGATCACGGAAAAGAATTGTTATTAAGATTTATCGAAAATTTATCAGAAGTTTCCAAAGTAGAGCATGAAATTAAATTTGAAGGAAGAACAATGCATGCTATTCTTGCACCAACTAAAGTGAAAACTAAGAAGAATAAATAAATAGGTTGAATTATGCCAAAAATGAAAAGTAATAGAGGAGC
>CAYXXW010000364.1:0-3101 GCA_964469115.1 uncultured Melioribacteraceae bacterium | reverse complement strand
AATATTTATGTGCCCATAACGGTAAAGAATTTGACTATCCATATATTGCCAGAAGAATGTTAATAAATAACATTTCAATTCCTAAAATTCTGGATATAGCCGGGAAAAAGCCATGGGAAGTTAAGCATCTTGACACCCTTGAACTCTGGAAATTTGGAGATTATAAACATTATACTTCTTTAGAACTCTTAACCGAAATTTTCAATATCCCGACTCCTAAAGATGACATTGACGGAAGTATGGTTTCTAATGTCTATTATGAACAAAATGATATTGAAAGAATAGTCAAATATTGCGAAAAAGATGTCGTTGCAGTTGCACAACTTTATTTAAGATATAAAAACCAAGAATTATTGAATGAAGAAAATATCATAAGTGTAGACTAAAAATATTGTGAAATTGTAGCTATTGTTTACTTTTGTTAATCAGAATTGAGACACCAAATATAAATGAAAAAAATTCGTTTAAAAATTGCAGGATTATCTTACAGCCAAACCAGGCACGGAGCCTATGCATTAATACTGGAAGAAGAAGACGGAAACAGAAGACTCCCGGTAATAATAGGCACTTCAGAAGCGCAATCTATTGCAATTCAATTGGAAGGCTTAAAACCATTCAGACCATTAACGCATGATTTATTTGTCAGTATTGCTAATTCGTTTCATATTGAAGTCATTGAAGTTAATATTGTAAAATTGGAAGAAGGTATTTTTTATTCTGAAATTATTTGCAAAAAAGAACACGCAAAAATCAAAATTGATTCCAGAACTTCTGATGCTATTGCTATTGCTCTTAGATTTCATGCACCTATTTTTGTGAAAGAAAGTATTATTGAAAAAGCAGGAATGTTAATTGATGAAGAAGTTGACAAACCAAGTAAAGATTTAGATACAGATTCCTCAGAAGAAAAAAAAGAATACAAAGACTTAACTGATAAAGAACTTAGTGAAATGATGCAAGAATCAATTGATAATGAAGACTATGAAGATGCATCAAAGATAAGAGATGAATTAAATAAGAGAAAAAAACAATAATGTATAATTAAAAGAAATTAAAGATAAAAGTATGGGATTAAAATTTAGACTTTCATTCATGAGTTTTCTCCAATTTTTCGTTTGGGGAGCATGGCTTATAACTATTGCAAACTATTGGTTCGGAACAATGGGCTGGGGGCCTACAGAATTTGGTGCTGTTTTTCTGACCTTGGGAATTGCATCCATATTTATGCCGACCATTACCGGAATTATTGCAGACAGATGGGTTAACGCAGAAGTCGTTTATGCCGTTTCACATATTATTGCAGGTGTTGCTGTAGCAAGTTTTCCTCTTATCAATGATCCGAATACGTTCTTCTGGGTTATGTTGCTTGCCATGAGCTTTTATATGCCAACTATTGCACTGACAAATACTATTGCATATAATGCTCTTAATTTGGCAAAATTAGATGTCGTTAAAAGCTTTCCTCCTATACGAGTATGGGGAACTATTGGATTTATAGCAGCAATGTGGTTTACTAACTTAACAGGAAACAAGGCAAGCGAGAATCAATTTTATATTTCAGCAGTTGCTTCACTAATTCTTGGAATATACTCTTTTACATTACCGAAATGTCCGCCTCTGCAAAAAGTTAAAGAAAAAACATCTTTTGTTAAATTATTAGGCTTAGAAGCATTTAAATTATTTGGAAATTATAAAATGGCTATTTTCTTTATCTTTTCTATGTTACTTGGAGCTTCTTTGCAATTAACAAATATGTACGGCGATAGATTTCTTGACCACTTTAAAGAAATTCCAAAATATGTTGATTCATTTGTTGTAGAATATTCAACTATAGTTATGTCAATATCGCAGATATCTGAGACTCTCTTTATTCTTACAATTCCATTTTTCTTGAAACGTTTCGGTATAAAGAAGGTCATGCTTTTCAGTATGTTTGCTTGGGTTTTACGTTTTGCACTTTTTGGAGTTGGTTCTCCGGAAGGCTTAGGACTTGTATGGGTTATTCTCTCAATGGTAATCTACGGACTGGCATTTGATTTCTTCAATATCTCAGGTTCTTTATTTATCGAAACGGAAACTGACAGTAAAATACGCGGAAGTGCACAAGGCTTGTTTATGATGATGACTAACGGTTTCGGAACTATAATTGGAGCACTTGGAAGTGGCATTATTATTGACAAATATTATGTTTCTTCTGATGGTACTTGGGATTGGCCTAATATATGGTTCTTATTTGCCGGATTTGCATTAGTTGTTGCTGTTCTTTTTGCAATAATGTTTAAACATAAACACAATCCTGACATAATCAAAGAAATAAATCATTAATGAAAAGAGCTTTTAGTTATTTTTACTGAAAGCTTTTTTTTATCTTTACTGTTACTATAAAAATTCAAAAAATGATAAAAATACTGGGCGAACAAAATTCAATCTTAAACAAGTTTATTTCAGAATTGAGAAATGTTAATATTCAAAATGACAGACTTAGATTTCGGAAAAACTTAGAACGTATCGGAGAAATTTTTGCATACGAATTAAGCAAAGAGTTGGAATACGAAAAAAATGAGATAACAACTCCGCTCGGAACAACAGATATGCAAATTATGAAAGATAATATTGTATTAGCAACTGTTTTGCGAGCCGGTTTACCATTACATCAAGGTTTACTAAATTATTTTGACTATGCTCAAAATGCATTCGTAGGTTCTTTTAGAAAATACCATAAAGACAATAGCTTTGAAATAAAATCCGGTTATTTATCTGCGCCCAGTATTGAAGATAAATTTTTAATTCTATCAGATCCTATGCTGGCAAGCGGTTCTTCTCTAGTATTAGCTTATAAAGATTTAACAAAAACTGAAGACCCGAAACATGTTCATATTGTTACAATTATTGCTGCAAAAGAAGGTGTAGAATATATGCAAGAAAACTTACCTAAAGGTAAATATACAATTTGGATCGGTGCTATGGATAATGAATTAACAGCTAAATCTTACATTGTCCCGGGTCTGGGAGATGCAGGAGATTTAGCTTACGGGGATAAAATATAGAGCCAAAAATTTAATCGATAAAAAAAGACTTCTCAATGAGAAGTCTTTTTTTGT
>CAYXXW010000363.1:0-3103 GCA_964469115.1 uncultured Melioribacteraceae bacterium | reverse complement strand
AAATGCTTAATTATTTTAGTAAAAATATAATTCGTAATTCCACTAATACAGAACAATAACTGAATAGGAAATAAATTATGGAATCCATTATTTACCTAATTCCCTTTCTTGGTTTAGCAGCACTTCTTTATTCTTATATTAAACAAAAATGGATTAATAAACAAAGTAGCGGTACTGAAGCTATGGTTAAAATTTCTCAATATATTAGAGAAGGTGCCATTGCGTTTTTAAAAACAGAATATAAAGTATTACTATGGTTTATTATTATCGTTGCAATTTTATTAGGCTATGCAAATTTTGGAAATGAAAATTCTTCGTGGCTCATTTCTGTCTCTTTTGTTATTGGAGCTTTATGTTCCGGACTTGCCGGGTATCTTGGAATGATTGCAGCAACCAAAACTAATGTTAGAACAACTGAAGCAGCTCGAAAAGGTTTAGGACCGGCACTCGAGATTGCTTTTTCTGGTGGTTCAATAATGGGTATGAATGTTGTTGGATTAGGTATTCTGGGTTTAAGCATGCTGTTTATAATATACTCAAATTTGGATTGGAATATTGCCAAAGTGATAAATGTTCTTTCAGGATTTTCGCTAGGAGCATCATCCATTGCTTTATTTGCCAGAGTTGGCGGAGGTATTTATACAAAAGCTGCTGATGTTGGTGCAGACTTAGCGGGAAAAGTTTATGAAGGAATTCCTGAAGATGATCCTAGAAACCCAGCTACTATTGCAGATAATGTCGGTGATAACGTTGGTGATGTTGCCGGTATGGGAGCGGATTTATTTGAATCTTATGTTGGCGCTATTGTAGGAACGATGGTTCTTGGAGCTGCCTTCACGGATGTATTTACAGAGTATAGTTTAGCCGGTGTTATTTTACCATTAATTTTGGCAGGAGCTGGAATTTTATTATCTATTCTTGGTACCTTTTTCGTAAAGGTAAAAGAAGGCGGAAATCCGCAGAAAGCATTAAATACTGGTGAGTTTGGCGCTGCCGGACTAATGGTGATTGCCTCTTACTTTATTATTAAAGCGGTACTGCCTGAATCATGGATTCACAACGGTTTTGAATACACAAGTCTTGGAGTGTTTTTTTCTACTATAATTGGATTAGCAGCAGGAACTCTAATTGGATTAATTACCGAATATTATACAGGAACTGAATACAAACCAGTTCATGACATTGCTAAGCAATCCGTAACCGGTGCTGCAACAACAATTATAGCTGGTTTAGGAGTAGGCATGAGTTCAACAGCCTTACCGGTGATTATTATTGCTGCTAGTATTATTGGTGCTTACGAATTTGCTAATCTATATGGAATTGCAATAGCTGCTTTAGGTATGTTATCCACAACTGGTATTCAGCTTGCAGTTGATGCCTACGGTCCGATCTCTGATAACGCAGGAGGTATTGCAGAAATGGCAAACTTACCTCATGAGGTTAGAGAAAGAACGGACAAATTGGATGCCGTCGGTAATACAACAGCTGCAATTGGTAAAGGGTTTGCTATAGGCTCAGCTGCATTGACCGCTTTAGCATTATTCTCAGCTTTTATGCTGCAAGCAGAAATAAAAGTTATTGATATATCCAAACCAATTATTATGGGCGGATTACTAGTTGGAGCAATGCTTCCATTTTTATTTTCATCAATGGCAATGGGAGCAGTTGGAAGAGCCGCGAAAGAAATGATAATTGAGGTAGGAAGACAGTTCAGAGAAATTAAAGGATTAAGAGAAGGAACTGCTGAAGCTGAGTATTCAAAATGTGTTGAAATTTCAACTAAAGCTGCAATAAGAGAAATGATTCTGCCAGGATTATTAGCCGTTGTTGTTCCGGTTTTAGTTGGTTTTGTTTCTAAAGAAATGCTAGCAGGATTACTTGCTGGAGTTACGGCATCAGGAGTTTTATTGGCAATTTTTATGTCAAATGCCGGTGGCGCCTGGGATAACGCAAAAAAACTTATTGAAGGTAAATTTGAAATTGATGGAATCACATATGGCAAAGGTTCAGAACCGCATAAAGCTTCGGTAGTTGGTGATACGGTAGGTGATCCATTTAAAGATACTTCTGGTCCAGCGCTAAATATTTTAATAAAACTAATGGCTGTAGTTTCTTTGGTAATTGCACCATTAATTAAGTAAATTTACAGATTATTTTTTAATCACCCTGCTTTTAACAAAAAAAGTTAAAGGCCAAATGCCCAAAGGGAGGAAGTACATGGCATCAAAACACTACGAAAGTGTTGTGATAATTAACGCAGCACTTGAAGATCCTCAAATTGAAGATGCAACATCTTCAATTAAAGCAAACATAAAAACATCAGGCGGAGAAATTACTGATACTGAAGATTGGGGTAGAAAACGCCTAGCATATTCAATTAATAATGCTAAGAGCGGTTACTATTTTATTACCCGATTTACTGCTCCTACTTCTTCAATTAAAGAGTTTGAAAGAACACTTAAACTTGATGAAAATGTTATCAGATATATGACAATTGCTCTTGATAAAAAAGCACTTGATTATCTTGAAACTACAAAATCAAAACAAGAAGAAGAATCAGATGATAAAAAAGTAGTAGCTGTTGAAGAAAAATCAAACAGTGAAAAAAGTAAAGATTAATAATAAAATGATTAGATGGAGGTAAGAAATGGCTGAATTGAAAATGCCTGAATTAAATAATGTTATGGTAGCCGGTAATTTAACAAAAGATCCTATTTTTAGAGAAACTTCTAATAATACACCTGTTGCTAATTTCCATATTGCTGCAAATCGAAGATATAAAGATAGTGGTAATCAATGGCAGGAAGATGTATGTTACGTTGGAGTTGTTGCTTGGAATAAGTTGGCTGATAGCTGTAAAAATAGATTGAAAAAGGGAAGTGCGATTCTTGTTGATGGTGAGCTTCAGAGCAGAACATTTAAGACTGAAGACGGTAAAAATAGAACAATTGTGGAAATTAAAGCTAAAAGAATACAATTTTTAAATAAGTTTGGAAAAACATCAGAAGAAGGATTAGATACGGAAATCAATACAAAGGATACAAAGGACATTGAAGATAGTTCATTTGATAAATTTTTAAATGATGAAGAATCTAATCTTATG
>CAYXXW010000362.1:0-3112 GCA_964469115.1 uncultured Melioribacteraceae bacterium | reverse complement strand
AGGGACAAGGTCAAAAATATTATATAATTGACATCTATTTAGAAATATAATATGCTATTAGAAACACAACAACACCAGTTAATAGTATACCGACTGTAAACATAATTGATTGTGTCTTTAATTTTTTTTCCGCTTCTGTTAATGGACGAATTTCATCTTTATGTTTTTTCTCTAAGCTTGAACCAATTGCTGCTCCAATTGCTACACCAACTCCAACACCAATTGCGATATTTTTCATAGCTACACCTATTCCAGTGCCAATTGCAATTCCAATTCCAATCCCTTTATTCATGAAATATCCTTTTGGATAACCAGGAAGTTTTTTTCTAATCTCAGCTTGTTTTCTTGCTTGTATTACTTTGAATATACCAAGCACTAAAATTAAAATAGTAGCTAATCCAATAATATATGTTCCAGTATCCAATTTGCTATCTCCTCATTAAAAAAGTTTGGTTATAAAGTACAAATATCTATATGATAAAACAATTTCAAAATTTCCTTTGGAAAAAGCTACTGGGGGGAGGTGTTTTTGATAGTTGATATACCTACATATATTCATCTTACATTCCCTAATAAATTTTACTTCAGAAGTATTATTGAAAGAAAAACCAAAATACTAGAATTTCTTATTTTGGGAATGGTGGTTGAAAAATAACTCTAACCATATAGGAAAGTATTAAGAAATTTCATTCAGACAACCAGACCAATCTATGAGACTTTTTGTTCCCGAGTTATTAAAATAATCTAATCTATAATTATTATCACTTCAACAGTATTATCTTCTTTGTCTCAACAAATTCACCAGCTCAGATTATCTGTTCTTTAACTCATCAATCTCTGCTCGGAGTTCTTGAATCATTTCTTGCTGCTCTTGAACTGCTTTTACTAATGGCACAACAAACTCAGCATACCTTAGTCCATATATTCCGTCATCATTATTAGGTGCATCTACTCCGTCAAACTCAACTCCAAGACTATTGACCAATTCTTCAACTTCTTGTGCTATAAATCCCGTTTTACTTGTATTGGCTTGTTCTTCCCTAGCTTGCATAATCTCAAGACTTGGCTGTTCTTTAACTCGATTTCCATTCTCATCCATTCTCATATCTTCACCAAGTTTTGTTGCCATAGCATTTATATCCATATTATAAGAAACCGGTCTTAATCCCAATATAAAATCTAAACCAGCCACATCTTCACTCACATTAAATTTGAAACGGCCATCAGAAGGGGCAGTAAAATTAACTTGTCCGGTTATACTTGTTATAGAACTATTACCCAATCTTATATGGTTTGAAGCATCAACACTAGCTCCAGTTCCGATACATGTTGTATTTGATAAAGCTGTATAGCTCGCAGTCGGTCCGGCATTATTTCCAACAGCTGTGTTACTATGTCCGGTTGTGTTTGAATAAAGTGCATAATCTCCATTTGCCGTATTAAAATTTCCGGTTGTGTTAAAATAAAGCGCCCAATAACCATTTGCTGTGTTATTTACACCGGTTGTGTTTGAATGAAGTGTTTGATAACCATTGGCTGTATTATCACTTCCGGTAGTGTTTGAATAAAGTGCAAGATAACCATTCGCTGTATTACTATATCCGGTTGTATTGGAATAAAGTGATTGATATCCATTTACTGTATTATCACTTCCGGTAGTGTTTGAATAAAGTGCGAGAACACCATTTGCTGTGTTACGTCTTCCGGCTGTATTTGAATAGAGTGCCTCATATCCATTTGCTATATTATTAGAACCCTCTGTGTTTAAATAAAGTGACCCCGTCCCGTTTGCTGTATTGGCATATCCGGTTGTGTTATTTTTAAGTGCAGCATATCCACTGGCTGTATTATCATTTCCAGTTGTGTTATTTTTAAGTGTTTCATATCCATTTGCAGTATTACCACGTCCGGTTGTGTTTGAATAAAGTGATTGAAATCCATTTGCTATATTACTATATCCGGTTGTATTGGAATAAAGTGATTGATATCCATTTACTGTATTTTCTTCTCCGGTTGTGTTCGAATAAAGTGCCTCATAGCCGTTTGCGGTATTGCGGTACCCGGTTGTGTTGAAATAAAGTGATTGGTATCCATTTGCTGTATTAGAATTTCCGGTTGTGTTTTTATCAAGTGAGCCATATCCATTCGCTGTATTACCTGCTCCGGTTGTGTTTGAATAAAGTGCTTTATGTCCAATTGCTGTGTTTTCAGTTCCCTCTGTATTTGAATATAGTGCAATATTACCATTTGCTGTATTGCCATCTCCGGTGGTGTTTGAAGAAAGCGCCTCATATCCATTGGCTGTATTCCAAATTCCTGTTGTATTTGAATAAAGAGCCCTATATCCATTTGCTGTATTAGCACTTCCAGTGGTATTTGAATTAAGTGCCTCTTTACCAACGGCTGTATTAAAATTATCGCCATTGTCAACTGCACCGGCACCTTCACCTAAAAATAGGCTTATTCCATCACATTTTGCATCACCTAAATCATTTATAACACTCACTCCACTTCCGCCTCCTAAAGAAGTGCCATTAAAACTAAGAATTCCACCATCATTATATAACTTATTCGCTGTCGAGGATGGAATTCCGTTCTTTAGTTCGATTGAACCGAAATCCCCTTCATCAATAAATTTAATTAAGGTATTTCCCACATCATCTTTAATTTTAACATCATCCCCAGTTGCTTGAGGTGAATATTTTTGTTTTGCACTTGTAGTGTCCTCAATAACTTCTTGAGCAATGATGGTTGTTGAGATAAGTATAAAGATTGGCAATAAGAATAAGATTGGATTTCTCATTTCTTCCTCTGAATTTATATGAAATAAAATATCTAATTCAATCAGAAAAATGGAAACGTTAGCCTAGAGAAACAGAATACAGAAGGTGTGGAATATTATAGCAGTTTCTCAAGGAGAAGAATACAACTGTAATAATGTTGTAAAGTAAGGTTATTAGAATGATTTGTCAAGTGTTAAATAGGTTAAATTATAAGACAATGGGTCTTGTTCACCTTATCACAGAGCGGCGTCAGCCGGAGTGTCACAATAAGACTAATAATTTACATTTACTTCTAAATATCAATATCTCAACTAAAACTAAAGAAATTG
>CAYXXW010000361.1:0-3113 GCA_964469115.1 uncultured Melioribacteraceae bacterium | reverse complement strand
GATGGCTCAAAGTAACAATTTACAGTGCAGCCTTCACAAAAATCAAATTTACCTTCCATCTTAAGAAAATGCTTATATTTTTCAGTCTGCTGAATTTCCTTAATTGGTCTATCGATTTTAATTTTATCATTTTCAAAATGGTAGCAAGGCAAAATAATTTCATTCATTGGGGAAATTACAATAACTCTTGAGACTGCTTTGCACAATGGATCATCAATATGATTACCACCGTTTCGTCTCAATTTTAGAAAAGATGGATTAATATAAACATCTAACTTACCTTCGATATATTCTTCAATAAAATCCATGGCTTCATTGGATAAACCGGGATTACCAAAATAAGAGAAAACAGGATTGACCAAGAGAACAAGTCCCCTCTTGGAGGCTAATTCGTGCATTCGAGGCAGCTTTTTATATGTATCATTTGTCACTGTAAATAGTATATCCGGAAATTCACCGAGGCTTTTTGCAAGATCGATACTTTCAAATACTGATCTGTAGCAGTCCACTTTTCTGATTTTATTATGTTCTTCTTCATCGGGAGAATCCAGAGAGAAATGAAATAAATTAACTTTCCCCGCTAGACCTTCTGCATAATTTTTGTAGAGCAATGAATTTGTAGTAATACTGGTCTGCATTTTATGCTGTTTAGCAAACTCCGTCATTTCAACAATATTTTTATTGAGAAGCGGTTCACCACCTGTGAGATCAATGAATTTTACACCAAGTTCTGCAAGCTGTTTAACATTTGACTTAAAATCTGATAACTCGGCTTGAGGACTATTTTTATATTTACCATGATCTGCAAAATGACAAAACTCGCAATATGCATTGCATCTATATGTAACATAATAATTACAAAGTAGCAGCATTAAAATTCTCTACCTTTCCATATAACTTTTCTACTGAATAAAAGCGATACACCAACAATTCCGAAATAAATTGTCTGATATATTTGAAAACTTATAAAGTAGAATAAATTAAATTTTAGATTCAAACGATTATAAATAAAATAAACCATAAATAAATCAGCAAAAACCTTTAGCAAAAGTAAATAGATAATTTCTGGTGAATAAAAAAATGGAATCAGTAAAGAGAAAATAGCAACCCAAAATCCTGTTGAAATTATAAGTAAATTATCTAGTCTGCTTTTCATTCCGCCAACTGCCCATCTTCTCTTTTGAAGAAATAGAGTTTTCAAATTTGGGCAAGGCTCAGATGTAACAAGACTTCCTGCATCAGCCGGAAAAATTATTTTTTTATCTTTAAGTTTATTCATTGCCATTAAAAGCTGAAAATCTTCAGTCACCGAAAATTCAATATTTTCGTATCCACCAACTTCGTAATAGGCAGATTTTCTGTAAGACATATTATTGCCAATTGCGCTTAATGGCTTGCCTAAATTTATTGACCCTCCGCCAACAGTAAGGAGATAAATAAAATCCATATCTTGAACTGCTTCAAAAAGATTTTCATTTTTCTGATTCGTATATCCGCAAACCATCACAACATCTTCTTGGTAATAATTAGCAATTGTTTTAGCCCAAGTTGAAGAAACTGTGCAGTCTGCATCAGTAGTTAAAATAATTTCACCCTTAGCAATTTCAACAGCATTGGCAATTGCTCTTGCCTTTCCGAATGTTTCACCAAAATCTTTTTGTGGTTTAATCAGTTTAAAATTTGGCTTATCTTCAATAAAATTCTTTACAATTTGTTCCGTATTATCTGTTGATTCATCATCGACAATAATAACTTCTAATTTATCATCCGGATATTCAAGTTTTGAAAGAGACTCGAGACAATTAAGAATATTTTTCTCTTCATTTCTAGCAGCAACAATAACCGTAGCCGGTTCAAGCTTTGCCTCATCAATTTTACTAAATTTTCTTTTAGAGCCGATTGATAAAAGAGATGCTTGAATAAAATATGCTGCAACTACTATTAAGAAAAGGATTTCAAACATTCGGATGGCTTTCCAATTTGATAATTCTTCTTTTCAACTTCTTCCACAATTGCTTTAATTGAATCTACAACTATATCTTTTGATTTATCGCTATCGTGTAATACAATAATAGAATTTTTATTTAAATTTTTGTTAAGTGCAAATTTAACAATATTTAATTCATTTTTGTAATCGTAAGTCAGAAGTGACCACATTACATTAATTAAATTGAATTGCGACAATGTTTTATTGCTTTTCAAATTAAATCTTCCGTGTGGCGGTCTGAAATATTTGATTTGGTACTCTAATTTTTTTTGGGCAATACTCTGAACTTTTTCAATCGATTTTGAAAGTTCACTTTGGTTTAATTTAGTTATGCGTTGATGACTAAAAGTATGATTTCCAATTTCGTGTCCGCTCTTTAAAATATCTTTGGCTATTTCAGGATATCTCTCCAGATTTTCTCCGACACAAAAAAATATTGACTTAATTGAAAGTTTCTCTAATTCATTTAAAATTAGTGCAGTTGTATTAGGATTTGGACCATCATCAAATGTGAGCAGAATATTATCAGTTACTGAATTCCATTGGAAATTACTGAACATCCTTTTTACAATTACCGGAGGATTGTAATAATATTTTATTGAATTAAACATTTACTGAAGTTTCCTTCTCGTTCTCATTTCGGGTAAATAGTAAAAACATTCCAATAATTGATGGAATAAGCAGATTAAATAGAAAAAGAAAAATCGCCGAATTAAATCCAACGGCAGCACTATATCCCATTTTATTTAATAAAAATACAGAAGTTGATTCTCTTATCCCCAAATCTGCAAAAGACAAAAACGAGAGAATACTTTTCACAAACAAAATGATTATTCCGGCTAACAAATAATTGAAAATATTTCCAGTTGCTTCAAAAGCTAATGCCAGCATAGCATATTGAAGTATTACAACAAAATAAAAGAGTAGCGAATAAATCATCAAGAGTTTAACTGCAAGAGCCCCAATCTGATTTGCGTAACTTAATTCAGTTTTAAGATTTTTAAAAAAAGTAAAGTTTTCAGCGAGCTTACTTAATGTTTTAGAAGAAAAATTATAACCACTAAAAAGGAGAAACAAAAGTGTCAGAATAACTAAGAGAAAGACTATTATTGGGAGAGAATAATAG
>CAYXXW010000360.1:0-3114 GCA_964469115.1 uncultured Melioribacteraceae bacterium | reverse complement strand
AGGGACAGGAGCAAAATAAAATCCGGTTCACTCCGGATTTTTTGTTTTAATCTGAATGTCTTGCTACTTATATATATTGCAACCAATATCTTCCGGAAAATACTACGTTGGAGTTTAAGATAATCCTGAGCGAAGATTAGTTTATCACAATTCAATCGAAAAGGGATTTACATCAAGATATTGACTTTGGGAAATTAAATGTTTTGATAAAATCATTTTCACTATAGTATTCTGGAATTCCATTGATACCGGTTGTAAATAAAAACAGCTGTACTGGAAGATAATGATTCCTTCTCAATTAGCTAATATCATACGGCAACAGCACTATCAGATATTTCAAGATTGGTAATTTCTTCAGTTGCCTTATAGTTATAATCCGGATATTCATAAATTGTCATTCTATTTTCTGTTTCACCAATAGAATAACCGTATATGCCTCTATATTCGGTTAAATCTTCGCCCATGTCATCAAGCTGTCTTAAATATTCACTTATTGATTTAGATTCTATAATTACAACTTTTTTCATATGTTTAATTATTGGACTATGAAATCTGGTTGCGTCATGATCAAATTCTAGAATTCGCCTTCCATATCTTGTGATACCAATAACCCGAAATGTTAAACTTTTACCAACACCCGGTAAATTGAGTACATTTCTGTCTGTAGCTAAAAAAGGTATTCCTTCTGATTCCCTAACAGAATTGATATTATCAATCATATTTTCTGCTTCTGCAGGAAAAGTCTTTATAGTTTCAAGACCATTTTTTTTAATTTGACCAATAACTTTTTCCTCTATACTCTCTTGAACAGCTCTCGAATTTGGCGCAAACGTATGATAATTCTCCATATAACCTTTTACGGTAAATGTATAATATGGCAATACACCAATGTCGTTTAATACTTTCCTTAGTTTTGCATTATGTCCTTTTCTAGATGCAGACGACGTGAATACGTGTTGATTAGTTATTATCCATCCCGCTGATATTAATTTATCAATTCCTTTTTTTGCCTCGGGTGTAATTTCCATTGGAGATTCATAATGCGTTTGTATTATGAATTGTTTAATACCAATTTCAGAAGCTTTTTTCTTAAATTCAGATAAAATATTTATTAGATTATCAGTTATTCGCTGGGGGAGGTATACAGGAAGTCTTGATCCTAGCCTTACCCTAACTATCTCGGCATATTTACTTCCATCTCTCCGGTTTTTATTAGCTTCCTTTTTCCTTATTGCCATATCATAAATAGAATTAAGAATTTTTTCTATGCTATAATCCGAACTCATCAGTGCATCACCACCAGTAATTAAAATATCTTTTAGCTGTGAATCGTTTTCGAAATACTGCATGAGTCTTTCGAGACGGTCATCCCAAGTTTCATTGGGTTTGAGTTTTCTTAAGTTAAAATTTAATCTGCCGTCTTGAAAATCAAACATTCTTTGACAGGAAGAACAGAGTCCTGCACATGCTCTTCCCATTGTATCCGGAATCAAAATGGCAACCTCAGGATACCTTCTGTGAACATTATGATGTGATGGCAGCAACCAGCCCGCAGCATTTGGTTTTCCCGGCTCAACAATATCTTCTTTCTCCCATGCACTTATATGACCAAATTCTTCAATTAATTGACGAGAGTAAATAATATAATCTCTAATTGCAAGATCGGCCCCAATAGCATAGTATGGAACCCTTACGTGTAATAAAGAGAGGTAATAAGGATTAACAAAAAATGGAATGCCAACTTTTTCAGCGTCATATAAAATATTCATCGTGTCAGGATCAAGAGAATATCCAAGAAGTTCATTTAATAAATCCGGAGACCGGACTGCAAATCTTAAATGAAATTTGCTATCATCCCACCATTCTAATATTTTCCGGTATTTTTCTTCTCTGTTAAGCTCACCTTCAAAATTATATTTTGAATCATTAATTTCTCCTTCTTCAATTTTATCAATAATAATATTTATAATTCTTTCTTTATTTTCTTGTCTCAGTTTAATAATTCTTGGATCAAGTCCCGATGGATATCTTTCCATCCATTCAAGCACATCATTTTTACTTGGAATATTTCTTTCATCTTTACCATTCAACTGCCTAAATAGATGGATCATATCTTCAAAGAAGTAGGGTTTAGCTCCACCCGTACCGCAATGAGTAGCCAGCCAGATTAATTTTATTGGATTACTTACTGCTAATTGTCCATGCAGGTTCAGATCAATAAATGTTTTACCGGCATTTTTAATGTAGTCAAGTATTCTAATAGCAGAATAATCACTCCAGCTCAATTCCTTGAAAGATATACCGATTTCGATACCTTCTTCGTAATATTTTTTTGCTTTGGGATTATTTTCGAGAATTTCCATAACCCAGTTGCGGACACCAATCAATGCCTCAGTTTCATTTTGGGCATTAACCATTATTTCTTCTAATTTTTTATTTTCTTTAAGTAACTTTTTTAAAAGCTTGCGGGATTTTACACTAAGGGCAATTTTGTCAAGTTCATATACCTCAGACATTATATTCTCCTTGATTACCTAGTAATCAATATTAATATAAAACGAACGAAGGGTGTTAGAATTACTTTTTAATATAACGTTCATATTTAAAACAATCAACAATATCATCTTTTTAATCTCAACAAATTGTTGGGTCTTTTTGCTTTATATCATTAGCAAGTTTAACAGTGATTCCTCCACCAGAGGTGTATGCATCAACTTTTACTTCACATTTATTTATTTTTATTCCACCACCTGAAGTGCTGATGTTAATATTTCCGGTACATTCACCAACCGTAATTCCGCCGCCGAGTTTTTCTAATATCTTGTAATGTGATATGGTTTTGCCGATCATAATATCCTACTGATCAAAAGGATATTTGCCAACCTTGCGAGAAGTTCAATAAATAAGGAGAGAAATTTCCAGATAATATTCTGATAGTTTCTCTCAAGGAGGAGTATTATTTATAAATGGAAAATGTGAATTAGTGATCGGTAAATCAATAATTAAATAGATTAAATATTAAGATATGACATCTTAGTTCTCCTTATCACAGAGCGGCCTCAGCCGGAGTGTTACAATAGGACAAATAATTTACATTTACTTCTAAATATCAAT
>CAYXXW010000359.1:0-3131 GCA_964469115.1 uncultured Melioribacteraceae bacterium | reverse complement strand
ACTTTTAGAATAGTTGTAAAATAGTATTCAAATTGTCAGATACATGAAATAACTGACCATAACATGCGGTATGCCTGCCTGCCATGTGGCAGGTTCAATGCCGCTAATACTGCAAGTAAGGCAATAACGATTTGAAGAGAATAAAAACCATAACTTAACCAATGATCGGACAAAGGTTTAGAATGGATTGAAAATTTATCTCCCCTCTACCCATCCACCAATCAACAATCCTTTCGCTCCCTGCCCTCATCTCTTGACCCTCGACTCTCGACTCACCTCTTGACTCTTGACTCATCCCTCACCTCTTCGCCCCTGCTGCAGTCTGGCTACCCGCTAAATTGATGCACCGGATCATTTCTTTACGATCGGTCCCTCGCAGTCGGCTCGCGCCAGACTATTAGTTTGATTATGCTGATGAGAAACAGTTGGGGAATTGGAGACTTATACATAAATTAGTAATTGCAATACTATGCCTGGCAATTATTACATATACAAGACCGTTGTTCTCAATTAAAAATTTAATCACATAAATCCTTAGACATCTTTATTATGAAAAAATCTTATTTATATTTACTTAGCTTTATATTTATTTTTATTTTTTGTTCTTGTGATAATCACTCCAAACCTGAAGCTGGTTACAACCCTGAAGCAAAATTAAAAGCATTGCAGATTACACTACCAGAACCTCCTCAACCGGTTGCGAATTACGTTAATGGCGTTAGAACAGGAAATTTAATATTTTTAGCAGGAAAGGGTCCCAAGCGACCAGATGGAACGGAACTAATTGGGAAATTAGGACAGAATATTTCTATTGAAGAAGGTTATGAAGGTGCTAGATTGACTGCAATTAATCAGCTTGCTGTATTAAAAGAAATGCTTGGAAATTTAAATAAAGTAAAACGAATTGTAAAAGTACATGGAATGGTGAATTCAGACCCGTCTTTTGTTGACCAACCAAAAGTAATCAACGGTTTTTCAGATTTGATGGTGGAAGTTTTTGGAGAGAAAGGTAGGCATGCACGAGCTGCCGTAGGTATGGCTTCTCTGCCCAGAGGACAAGCGGTAGAAATCGAGTTGGTTGTAGAAGTATATGATTAATGATACAAGATTATAAATGAATGATTTCTGGGATAAATTATTTGAAAAAGAAAAAACAAATTGGGGATTTACTCCTTCTGATTCCGCGATCCTGACTAAAGAAATCTTTCTGCTAAATAAGATCAAAGATATCTTGATACCTGGTATTGGATATGGTAGAAATGCAAAGATTTTTTACGATAATGGGATAAATGTTGATGGCATTGAAGTCTCAAAAATTGCTATAATCAGTTAATGCCCAAAGGATATATGATTTTCACAGTTGTATCAAAGAAGGCAAGCATGCGGTATGCCTGCCTGCGAGCCGTCGCCAAAGGCTTTGGCCGCCGGATCAATTCTTTACGCTCGTCCCTGGTTTCCTTACAAATTATTCTGTTAATCAACATATCGAATTCCCATCAATATATTTAACTTAGTATCTGCAATACAATTGCTTGGCAATTATTACATATATACAAACGTTGTAGCCAATAAGAGAAAAATTATGACAAAATCGAACACATTTTATAAGCTTTTGGTTTTAACCATTATTGTTATAATGCAATCCTGTAACTCAAAGGTTGAAAAGATAGATGGATTTATAATTAATGGGGAAATTGATGATATTAAAAATGGGAAAGTTTTATTAGCAAAATTAGATCTAATCTCCAATGAAAGATTTGATGTTGATTCAACTGAAATCAAGGATGGGAAATTTACTTTTAAAGGGAAAATTGAAAGTCCTTATTTACACACACTTTTCTTTAACAACAATAAAGACAAAATACATTTTTTTCTAGAAAATAGTAAGATTGATATTTTAGGAAATGTCAAAGATATTGAAAACTCTAAAATAATTGGATCAAGGGAAGATAGTTTGTTTCATTCTTATAAAACTGAAGATATTTTTGATCGAAAAAAGGGAATGGAAATAATGTTGAATTATCCTGACTATTCCTTTGCTGCATTTACAGCATATTATCAATTTCAAATTCACAATATTCAATCAGATACATTGGCTAAAATAATGAATAGTTTTAAAGAACTTGAAAAAAAATCAGTCTATTATGGATATTTGAATAACTTATATAATACAATTAAGAAAGTTGCAATCTCGCAACCTGCCCCATTGTTTTCAGTTCCCGATACAGCAGGGAATATTGTTAAACTAGATGATTTAAAAGGAAATTATGTTCTTATTGACTTTTGGGCTTCTTGGTGCGCTCCTTGTAGAGCTGCTAATCCTAAATTAATTGAGGTTTACAACCGATTTTCCAATAAGAACTTTACAATTGTAGGGATCTCCGTTGACAAGAATGAAGAACGTTGGAAAAAAGCTATTGAAATTGACAAACTACCTTGGATTAACCTATCGAATTTAAAAGGATGGGATAAAGTTTCTGAAAATTATGGTGTAAAAGCCGTTCCTCAAAATTTTCTTTTAGATACTAATGGAATTATAATCGATAAAAATATTGAACCAGAGCATCTGATTAATAAACTAGATAAACTATTGGCAGATAGATAAGATTAAAAATTACTGGCTACAACAAGGTATATAAAATCATATCACCTTGTGACATAGTTGAGAGCCAGGAAAATTCACCGCTCATCGCTCATCACTTTCTATTCCCGGAATTTTGAAAAGAAATAATTTACATAATAAGAATCGTCCTTTCCGTACTTGGAGATAATGTTATTATTCTGGATCTTGAAAGTTGATTCTTCACCACAGATCCGTGAAAAGTAAACGTCAAAGTCGTTTCCTTCGTCGTCTGACATATGAATTCTTACCAGGTTTTCATTAATATCAGTGGCCGTCAGGTTACCATGGCATACAGGGCAGAAGAAGTCGACTTTTTCCCCTTCTTCCAGATGCAGGCTTGAGTGGGCAGTTATTTTATAGTTACCCAATCTCGGGTTCAGCAGCAGGATACCTCTTTTTTCACCATCAGCTGAACTGAAAGTGAAAATAATGTTATTCCAGATCCTCAGGTAAGCTCCACAGGCCGGACACGAATAATTGTTTTTTAGTTTTACTTCGCTGTTCATGG
>CAYXXW010000358.1:0-3159 GCA_964469115.1 uncultured Melioribacteraceae bacterium | reverse complement strand
TTTGAAGTACGAGCACAGTACCAAAATAACGGATTTTTTTAAATCTGTTATTCAAAATAGAAATATTTAGTGTTTTCAGAATTTTTGCAAAAATTGGATCACGCTCCCGTAAAATGCTTGTAACAGTTTGATCAACTCTTCGCCAAATAATTCTAGATAAGAAATATTCAACCGAATCTTCCGTATCTAAATTGTCATTCCACTTATGCATTGCTCTGGCTAAACCTAGTTTACCCGAACCATTATTTACAAATAACGGAACAATTGCATCCATTGCAATATCTTCTAAAGTATGATTATCATCTCTCAGAAAATGTAAATTGGTTTTGAATTTCGTCTTCAAAAATGAAATTGAAATTCGGTAGGATTTTTCAATCAGAAAATTAATTTCTTCCCGACTTAGATCGGTTTGGGTTAATTTTTTAAGAATGTCTACAATGTTGAAACTGGTAACTTCCATTAACAAAATTGGGTTTTTGGTTCAAAGTTCAATTAAAATAATGTTCCAGTGGCAATAATTACAAAATTTTGTATAAATAACCGTGATTTATATCAATATTTTTTTGAGAGCTTGATTCAAGTTAATAATTTTTCTTTTAAAAAAAATACCTAGAAGTAAAATTATTTTTCATCTTGATAAAATATCTTGTCAGTTTTTCTTATTGATGTAGTATTTCATTATCTAATTAAGAAAATCTTACTAATAGAAATTTATATATAATCAATAATAATCTTGAGGGGGATTAAGCAAAATAGTATTGTTCAGTTGATGAATGGACTAAAGTTGATTTATAGTAATTTTGATAGAAGTAATATTAAAAATGATGAAAATCGTGATTGAACCAAATACTTAAATAGTTATAGAGCGATTTTCATTCTCAAATTCAGAAAGCTACATTGCTATTAATAATCTGTAAAATATTATTTGAAAATAATTGAAATCTTCAAAATTTGTATGATTATGGAAGTCGGGGATAGATTGCAATATTTGCTGATATAAAGTATTAATATTCAGAAGTAATATTTTAACTCTAATGCGATTCTGCTGAATCGCATTAGAGTTAATAAACTAATTTTATCTTCCTCTACCTCTGTTTGAGCCTTTTCGACTGCCGCCGCTTTTAAAAGTACCCTTTTTTCTGTTATTAGCTTCTGGTCTGGCTTCATTAACAACTAATTTTTTACCACTCAATTCAAATGCATTTAATTCTTTAATTGCAGTTTCACCTTCAGCTTTATCTTTCATTTCAACAAATCCAAAACCTTTTGAAGCCTGGGTAAACATATCGCGAATAATTTTCACACTTCTTATTTCACCATGCTTCTTGAATAAATCTTCTAATTCTTGATCACTTACTTTAGGCGCAATATTGCCCACAAAAATATTCATTACTTCTCCAATCTTTTATTTTGATAAATTATCTAAAACCTAATAGGAAAAAATAATAGCATGAAAACTAAAGGGAATTAAAATTGAAAAGGATAATTCTATCTAGATATTAAATTTGCTAAGATTAAAAGGTGTTTAGAGTATTCTATATATGCAAGATACAATAAAAAGATGATTGATTAAAGTAACATGTGCTATTCCTTAAAATTAATTTTTAGATAATAAAGCATTGGAGACTTAAAATTGTCCTTAAAAAAACTAAATTTAGTGCGATTATTGGAAATAGATTTAAATCATTGACAAATAGAAAAAATATCACTTTATTTGGGTAAACGAAGATGTTTTTAAATAAAATTTAACCAATATTTGCTTGCAAAAATTAAAAAATTGACTTATTTTAAGATTATGAAATACGCATTACACATTTTCACAATACTCATCTTAACATTCACTCTTATTTATGCCGGGGCAATTATACAATCTTTTGAAATTGAAAGTGATAATGGCAACGTAATTTTAACCTGGCAATCATCAACCGAACAGAATGTTAAGCAATATGAAATTTTAAGAGGTCCCGATAAAGACCGTTTAACTATTATTGCTACTGTTCCTGCAAAAGGTGATAATTCCCTTTATTCTTATATTGATGAAAATGCGTATAAAACTTCAGATTCATTTTATGCTTATGGCTTAGTTATTAGAGATAATGACGGCAGCAAGTCTGAAATAATGCACACAAGAATTTTGCATGAAAATGTTTCTAGTGTAAAAAGAACATGGGGAAGTATTAAAGCATTATTCAGATAAAAGTTTTGCCTTTCTTGATTTCTATTCCTTCAATTTAATTACTAACCCAATATGATATCCTTGCATACTCCAGTTTATTTAGCATCTAAATCGCCTAGAAGGAGAAGTATGCTGAATATGATGGGTATAAATTTCACCGTAATATCAATCGATATGGATGAAATTATTAATGAGAATCAATCTCCGATAGAAAATGTAAAAAGGATTGCTCTAGAAAAATGTAACTTAGCTTTAGAAGAAATTGAAGAAGGTATAGTAATTACTGCAGATACAATTGTTGTTGTAGATGGTAAGATTATAGGTAAACCAATTAATAAAATTGATGCAAAGAGAATTCTAAATACTTTAAGCGGAAGAAGTCATTTGGTTTATACTGGTTTTTCAATCTCTAATAAAAAGAAAAATAAAACAATTACTGATTATTCTAAAACTACGGTTACTTTCAAAAAGTTGACTTCCAAAGAAATTAGTGATTATATTAAAACCGGAAGTCCAATGGATAAAGCCGGTGCTTACGGAATTCAAGATGATTTTGGTGCAGTCTTTGTCGAGAAAATTTCCGGGTGCTATTACAATGTAATTGGTTTCCCTGTATCAAAAATTTATCAGGCTCTTAAAAAAATAGCTTAAATTTGTTTACAAAACTTAAAAGAAATTTTTTAATTGTTTCGGTTTTTGCAATCCTCATTTATCTGAGTTTACTTTTTTTTGCGGATTTTAATGAGACAATCTCAAGTCTCCAAAGTTTTCCCCAGGATTCTTTTTTATTTTCTCTCCTCGTAATCTTTTTGAGCATTGTCTTCAAATTTTTTAGATGGCAAATTTACGTTAATGAACTAAATCTTAAAATTACTATCTCCGATTCAGTTTTAGTTTTTACTTCAGGCTTTATCATGAGTATTAGCCCGGGTAAAATTGGTGAATTACTTAAGTCATTCTTGCTCAAAAATAAATATCAAATT
>CAYXXW010000357.1:0-3163 GCA_964469115.1 uncultured Melioribacteraceae bacterium | reverse complement strand
GTTCCATCTTGTTCATTTCTTCGCTGAACTTATTTTTTACAACTCTTGCCATTCCAAGCTTTTTAAGAATTAGATGTGTATCAACATCTTTTGCATTTACAACGGCCTCTTTATAGAATTGATGTGCAGATGATTCTTGAGTTACTGCAAATCGTGTCCCAATTTGAACAGCTTCTGCACCTAAAGCCAGAGAGGAAGCAATTCCTCTTCCGTCTACAATTCCACCAGCCGCAATAACCGGAATTTTTAACTTATCTACTAACTGCGGAATAAGAGAAAATGTAGTTAATTCATCTAATCCATTGTGACCCCCAGCTTCCACACCTTCACCAACTACTGCGTCACAGCCAACACTTTCCGCTTTTAGAGCAAATTTTAGTGATGGGACAACGTGAATTACTTTCATGTCATTTTTCTTAAAAAGCTCAATAAATTTCCCCGGATGTCCGGCTGAAGTGAAAACAATTTTGATATTTTCTTCAATAATTACTTTAGCCAAATCTTCAGCATCACCTCGTAATAAAGGTAAATTAACACCGAACGGTTTTGTTGTCGCTGATCTGCATTTTCGGATATGTTCTCTTAGTAAATCCGGTTTCATAGAACCGGCACCAATTAGTCCAAGTCCACCGCAATTCGAAACAGAAGAAGCCAATTTCCAACCCGAAACCCAAACCATACCTGCTTGTATGATGGGAAATTCAATTCGCAATATCTCTTTTATTCTATTAATTACTACCTCTAAAGTAAAATTTTACAATTTCGATAATTTTGGTTATGGTTAAGTTTTTATATAATTTTAAATTTGTGTAAAAATTTAATTTGATCTATAAATAAAAATAACAAAAGGGGTTTAAATGTCCTATTTTTTTACATCTGAATCGGTATCTGAAGGTCATCCGGACAAAGTATCCGATGCGATATCCGATGGAGTTTTAGACGCAATTATTGGTGAAGATCCAAACGCAAGAGTTGCTTGCGAAACCTTTGTTACTACCGGATTGGTTTTAGTTGGTGGTGAAATTACTACTACAGCTTATGTAGATATTCCTGAAATAGTTAGAGAAACAGTTAAGAAAATTGGTTATACAGAAGCTGAATATAAATTTGATTCTGAGTCTTGCTCGGTTTTAAATGCTGTTCATTCTCAATCGCCCGATATTGCAATGGGAGTTGATACCGGAGGTGCCGGAGATCAAGGTATTATGTTTGGTTATGCTTGCGATCAAACTCCGGAACTTATGCCGATGCCAATTGTTTATGCTCATAAGTTAGTTAAAAAATTAGCTGACGTTCGAAAGAGAAATAAAAAGTTAATGCCTTATTTAAGACCAGATTCAAAATCTCAGGTTACAGTTGAATATGATGAAAATAATAAACCGTTAAGAGTTGATACAGTTGTAATTTCAACCCAACACGATGCTAAAGTGAGTCAGAAAAAAATTAAAGCAGATGTGGTAAAACATATTATTAAAAAAGTTATTCCGGCTAAATATTTAGATAAGAATACAAAATATCATGTAAATCCAACAGGCAGATTTGAAATTGGTGGTCCTCACGGTGATAGCGGATTAACTGGAAGAAAAATTATTGTTGATACTTACGGTGGATGGGCGCCTCACGGCGGCGGAGCTTTTTCAGGTAAAGATCCATCCAAGGTTGATAGAAGTGCAACTTATGCAGCAAGGTATATTGCTAAAAATGTAGTTGGTGCAAAACTTGCCAAAGAGTGTCTGGTGCAATTAGCTTATGCTATCGGTGTTGCGCAGCCTGTTTCTGTTTATGTTGATACTAAAGGTACCGGAGTTATACCGGATAGTGAAATTTCTAAAATGATACAAAAAGAGGTTGATCTTACTCCTAAAGGCATTATTAAGCGCTTAGGATTAAGAGCCCCAATCTATCAAAAAACTGCTGCTTATGGTCATTTTGGCAGAAAAGGGTTTTCATGGGAAAAATTAGATTTAGTAGAAAAATTCAAAAAATATAAGAAAGGTTAAACTAAATGAACGAAGTAAAAAATGAAGTAGAAATTCTTCCATATAAAGTCAAAGATATTTCTCTAGCAGATTGGGGAAGAAAAGAAATGAAATTAGCCGAAGCAGAAATGCCGGGCTTAATGTCATTACGAGAAAAATATAGAGATTCTAAACCGCTAAAAGGTGCTAGAATTGCGGGTTGTCTTCACATGACAATTCAGACAGCAGTTTTAATTGAAACTTTAGTGGAATTAGGTGCAGAAGTAGCTTGGTCTTCTTGTAATATATTCTCCACACAAGATCATGCAGCAGCTGCAATTGCCGCTGTGGGAATTCCGGTTTATGCTTGGAAAGGAATGAATGAAGAAGAATTTGACTGGTGTATTGAGCAAACATTATTCTTTGGAGAGGACAGAAAACCGCTTACTATGATTCTTGATGACGGCGGGGATTTGACCAATATGGTTTTTGATAAATATCCAGAACTAGCTGCCGGAATAAAAGGATTATCTGAAGAAACCACAACTGGTGTTCATAGACTTTATGAAAGGATGGAAAACGGAACTCTTCCAACTCCTGCAATTAATGTTAACGATTCAGTTACAAAATCTAAATTTGATAATAAATATGGTTGCAGAGAATCTTTAGTAGATGCTATACGTAGAGCAACTGATTTAATGATGGCGGGTAAAGTTGCCGTTGTTGCTGGATTTGGTGATGTTGGTAAAGGATCAGCAGAATCCTTGAGTCGGGCTGGAGTTAGAGTGATTGTGTCTGAAATTGATCCTATCTGTGCTCTTCAAGCTGCAATGGAAGGATTTGAAGTGAAGAAATTCTTAAAAGCTGTGCCTGAAGCTGATATAGTTGTAACAGCTACGGGTAATAAAGATATTGTTACTGAAAAAGCGTTCAGATTAATGAAAGATAAAACTGTCTTATGTAATATTGGTCATTTTGATAATGAAATAGATATGGCTTGGCTGAATAAGAATTACGGCAACACCAAAGATACTATCAAACCGCAAGTTGATCTTTATAATATTGATGGAAAAGAAATAATTTTGTTGGCTGAAGGAAGATTGGTAAATCTAGGCTGTGCAACGGGTCATCCATCTTTTGTAATGAGTAACTCTTTTACAAACCAAACTTTAGCTCAAATTGAACTTTGGACCAATCCTGATAAA
>CAYXXW010000356.1:0-3165 GCA_964469115.1 uncultured Melioribacteraceae bacterium | reverse complement strand
AGCTCCACGGAAGTCTGAATTGGAAGTATTGTAATTGCTGTAACCAAACCTTGCTAACTCCTTGGGATAGAACAATAGATCTGCACAAAGGAAAATTTCTGGGATTTACATATCCCGACAATGAAGAATATGAATACGTTTGTCCGCTTGACGGAACTGAGTTTCAAACATTGATAATGCCTCCCTCACACTTAAAATCACTTAACCAGCCCGTAATATCTCAGTTATTTAGCGAGGCGGCCCGGGAAATAAGAGATGCAAAAAAAATAGTTTTTGTCGGTTATTCACTCTCTGATGCAGATGTTCACATTAAGGCACTTTTCAGAAAACAGTTGAGAGCTGATCAAGAAGTTGTAGTTGTGAATAATAAAAAAGCCAAAGTACTTCAGAATAAATATTTTGCCCTAACCAAAAACATGAAATATGTAAAATGCTCTTTTGAAGACATGGTGAATGATGAAGGACTATTAAAAGAGCTCTTGTCTTAAAAATAAGTTTCCACTCTAATAACAGACTAATCTAAAAAAACAATTATTAGATTTTAGATTATTTTCTTAACTTTTAGCATTACTTGGAGAAATACAATGTTATCTAAAATTTCTACACTCATTTTAGGTGTTTTATATGAAAAAGAAAGAAATCCCTATGAAATCACCAAAATGTTAAAAGAGCTAAAGTTAAGAAAGTGGTTTAATATTGCTGATTCTACTGTTTATGCGACAATTAACAATTTGAAAAAGCAAAATTTAATTAGAGGTGAAACCTCAAAAGAAGGAAGATTTCCGGAGAAAACAACATACCAGATTACTGCAGAAGGTGAATTTGAACTGCACGATACAATTTCTACATACCTTGAAAAGAATGATCCCGACGGTGCTAAGTTTGACATTGCAATTTTACTGCTTCATCATTTGAGTCGAGATGAAGTTCTCCAAAAATTAAAAATTAAATTGGAAAATTTAGAAAGCACAACCTACGAAATAAAAACTCAGATTATTAATCTCGAAAGAGAAAGATCTATCGCATTTACGGGATTGTTGATGCTTAAACACCGACTCTACATGGCAGAAACGGAAATTAGAACGATAAAAGAAATTATCCGTGAGTTTAATACAAAAGAGAATATTAGTGGTCCCACAGCTTTTGATGTTAGTTTGGTTGAATAAAAAATTGCCCAACTTTGGACCAAAGTTGGGCAATTAAAATAAAAGCCACCACTTTAAATTATTTCCCTAAAGTAGTTCCATCAGATCTTAAATCTTTAATAGCTTCAATAGTTCTTTCCTTCATTCCGGTTTCAGCTTTTTTCAAATAACCGCGCGGATCGTACATTTTCTTATTACCAACTTCACCATCAATTTTAAGAACGCCGTCATAATTTTTAAACATATGTTCAACTATTGGTCTAGTGAATGCGTATTGAGTATCGGTATCAACATTCATTTTAACAACACCATAATCTAAAGTTTCTCTAATTTCTTCTAATGTAGAACCACTTCCACCATGAAAAACTAAATCGAATGAAGCTTCAGTACCATATTTTGCAATCAGAGCATCTTGCCCTTCTTTAAGAATAGTCGGTTTTAATTTAACATTGCCCGGTTTATAAACACCGTGTACGTTACCAAAAGTAGCAGCAAACATATATCTTGCGCCTTTTACTTCAGAAAGTCTTTCATATACATATAACATATCTTCGGGAGTAGTATATAATTTATCCGCAGGAGCATTTTCATTATCAACGCCATCTTCTTCACCGCCAACAACTCCGGCTTCAATTTCTAAAATTATACCTAACTCGTGACATTCTTTTAATAGTTTAACAGCAATATCCATATTCTCTTTTAACGGAAGAGCGCTTCCATCAAACATATGCGAACTAAATAATGGTTTTTCACCGGCATCAACTCTTTTTCTTGACTCATCCAATAATGGTCTCAAAAAAGAATCAACTTTATTTGCCTGGCAGTGGTCTGTGTGTAAAGCAACATTAATATCATATTGTTCGGCAATAAAATGTACGTGACGTGCAATAGAAATTGCGCCCAGAGCAGCATTTTTAACTCCTAAGCCGGAAGCAAACTCACCGCCGCCTGTACTTACTTGAATTAATCCGTCTGCTTTAGCTTCTGCAAATGCCTGCATAACAGCATTTGAAGAAGTTTCTGAAACCACATTAATACCCGCATAAGCAAATTTATTTTTCTTAGCATTATCAAGCATTTCACAGTATTTCTTATAATCTACAACTGGCATTTTTTCTCCAAATTTATTTATCGTTATAAAATTAATTACAAATTTAAATTTACTTATTTTTTAATCATCTTTCAGTCTGATTTTATATAAATGTTAATTTGTTTATCTTTTTTCTGAATAAATATAAATATGAGTGAATAATGAAAGAGTGGACGTTAAAAGGGAAAAGAGCTTTAATAACCGGCGGAACAAAAGGAATTGGATTGGCGATTGCTGAGGAATTTTTATCACTCGGGGCAGAAATATTTATTGTTGCACGTGACCAAACTCTTATTACCAAAAAAGTAAATTCGTGGGAGAAAAAAGGATATAAAGCCAATAGCTTTGCCGCTGATCTAAGCAATAAACAAGAAAGATTTAATCTGCTTTTGCAAGTAAAACGTGAATGGAAGAAGTTGGATATTCTAATAAATAATGTTGGAATGAACATTAGAAAAAAATCCGTTGAGTTTTCTGAAGAAGAATATGAAAAGGTGCTGAACACAAATTTAATTTCCACATTTGAAATTTGCAGAATGTTTCATCCATTGCTTAAGAAATCGAAAAATGGAAGTGTTGTTAATATGAGTTCCGTTGCCGGATTAACACACTTAAGAACTGGTTCGCCTTACGGTATGAGCAAAGCAGCAATGGATCAGCTTACTAGAAATTTATCAGTAGAGTGGGCGGAAGATAAAATTAGAGTAAATTCAATTGCTCCATGGTACATTGACACACCTCTAGTTAAAAATTTAATGAAAGATAAAAAATATTATAACTCAGTAATTGATAGAACACCAATGAAAAGAATTGGTAAGCCTGAAGAGGTTGCATCACTGACAGCATATTTGTGTATGGATAAATCCTCTTACATTACCGGACAAACAATAGCTGTTGACGGCGGTTTTTCTGTTTATGGATTTTAGATTT
>CAYXXW010000355.1:0-3221 GCA_964469115.1 uncultured Melioribacteraceae bacterium | reverse complement strand
CGAAAAGTTCTTGCTCACTTTTGCTTCCACAGAATGTAAAAGAAATTGATAGTACTACTAATGTTAAAATTTTTACTAATTTCATAAATCTGTAACCCCGATTAAGATTAAAATAGAATTGAAAAATATTAGAACATGAATTTTATTAAAGTTTTTGTTAGAATGAAAGGAAAAACGGAGTGCGATGAAAGAGAAAAGAATGATGAAAAATTCTAAGCAATAGTCTTTTTAAGGTTTTTTAACTCTAACAAATGCAGTTTAATTTTAGGATTTTATAAATTATCATTTCGAACATGTTTTCGCGAGAAATCTTATAGCTGAAATAATTTGGAGTTTTTCAATCGTCCCATACAAAGAAATCTGGACTCAATTCAAAAAGACAAATTTCAACTATTCTTTGCAGAATATTTCAAAGTTTTAATGCATCTAATTTGTATTAATCAAAAATTACAAAATAATTTAGGATTAGTGAACTATACCATTTTTAGTTGACCATTAAATAATGGCTCAAGCATGATAGTGTCTGCTCCAATTTTGAAAAGGGCTTTCTTTTCTTCAGCTGAGAAGAAATTACTTGAAGCAGCAACTATAATATTGGATTTTTTAAGCAAGATACGCGAAATTGCAGTTGCTTTAAGTAGTAAATTAAAATCCCCTTTTGGCATATTCTGAAATTTTGTAAGAGGTTGTGGAGTGAATGGTGTATTTAAAATCATATCTGGATTGATTTTCTCGAGCAATAGAATGTCTTCAGTAAGTTCTGTATTCGTTTGATGGGGAAGTCCAACAATATTTCCCGTACAAATTTTATATCCTACCCTTTTAAGATATTTAATATGGTTTATTCGCTCGTTAATAGTATTCCGTTTATTAAAAAGTGAGAAATTTTTTGTGTTGGCTGTATTAAATTTTAATAGGTAATTATCAGCACCGGCAAACTTCCACGCTCTGTATTCATCAAAACCTCGTTCAAGCAGATCAAGTGTAATTTCAACATCGTGCGCATCTTTAATTTTGTAAATAAGATACGAGATCATATCAGTATCATAATAACTATCCGAGCCGGACTGTAAAATAATATTTGTTATTCCGCTGGAAAAAATTGAGCTAATCTTCTCAAGAATTTCGTCAGGTGAGAGTCTGAATCTTTTTGCAGAAATACTTTCTTCCCTAAATTCACAAAAAAGGCAGTTATTCTCACAATAATTGGAGAACTGAACAGATAAAATTCTATTTTTTAATCGACCTAAAAAAAGTTGTTTTACAGCTGCTGATTTATGAAAAAGTAACTCAATTTCAGCATCTGTTTTAAGATCGAGCAAATAATATATATCTTCTGCAAAAAGAGATGATTTATTTAATATTTCTATTGTTTTTACCATAATTCTAAAACGATTCATAAAATAGACAAATCGTACTAATCGAATTTAACAAGAAGTATACCAAGAAATTTCACAATAGATATTTTAGTGTTATTCAGGAAGTAGTGAAATATGAAGGGTAATCTAAATCATTAAATAATGTTTAGATTTTTGATGATATTCTAAAATTAACAACTAATTTTGTATTAGTATATTTATAAATTTAGAGGAAATACAAGAGAATAATTATTTACAAAAATTTTAAAAAAAGCTAGGTTTTTCTTAAAAAAGAGAAACAATTCTATTATAAATAGAATTTCAGCAATAGTTTAGATGCATAAAACAATTATTCTACAGAAAATGAATTGAAATGAAATTAAATGAAAAATCAAACAACAGCATTTTCCATCAGTTCAACAAAACCTCTTGTAGAATTGATTTTTGATTTAACTCCAAGTGGAATAGTTAAATTTTCCTTAACATGCCCATGACTAAAACTATAGAGAACCGGAATTTTCATATCGGCAAAGTAATGTGCAATTACGCTATTGAGTTCAATTGATTTTTTCGTTTTATCAGTTTCGTAACAGTCCACAAAACGTCCCAAAATCACACCACTAATTTGTTTGAAAACTTTTGCCAGTTTCAATTGATTCAACAATCTATCAACTCTGTAGGGTTGTTCACCAATATCTTCAAGCAACAGAATAGTATTTTTAAAGTCCGGGAAAAATTCAGTTCCCATAATTGATGCCAAAACAGCTAAATTTCCACCCAATATTTTCCCTTCTGCTCTTCCCTTGGTTAGCGCAAAAAACTTTTCCTCTCTGGGGTTATGTAATTTTCCAATTTTCTTATTGTTTGTTATAATTTTCCAAAAATTTTCTTCAGTATATTTATTTATTCTACCTCCAAAATCAGTTGCAAGCATTGGTCCAGCAAATGTAATTAATCCGGTTTTTTTAAAAATTGCCAATTGCAGAGCAGTAATATCACTATAACCAACAAGAATCTTAGGATTTTTTTTAATAAGATTAAAATCCAATGAATCTAGCAGTCTGCCTGAACCATAACCGCCTCGAACACTAAATACTCCCTTAACATTTTTGTTTTTGAACATTTCATTAAAATCGGAAAGTCTTTCGGAATCATTACCGGCAAGATAGCCTTCTTCCTTACCTACATTTTTGCCAACTTCTACTCTATAGCCTAATTTTTCAAGGTAATTAACGCCATTTTCAATTTTTGATAAATCTGCCGGAGTTGAGGCTGGAGAAATAACACCAATTAAATCGCCTTTTTCTAGTTTTTTAGGTTTTATTATTTTCATCGTTTACCAGTTTATTAGAAATTTTTTACGAAAATATAAAATAATGAATGATTATACAACAAAAATGTTATATTTTAATGAGAAATGATCTTTAAAAAGAAGACTTTATAAGAACAAGTGTTCGTTTTTTTTATAAATTAGTGCAAACAAATAACAAAAAAAGTATATATTTAGGATAACAAATCTTCTCTATCCCATTTTTTAAAGCAATCCTCAATAAAACTTAGAACTATCTCATGTTCAGCAGAACCGTTGCCATCAATAGTAATTGGTTTACCAAACTCAAAGTGTACTTTTTTATCAGTATTTATTTCCCCAATTTCTTTAACAATTTTACCATTCCCCCAAGCATCTGTGATTAATGCTAAAGGTATTGCAGGAACCTTATTTCTTTTTGCTAATTTAACTCCTAGGGAATTGAAAGATTTTCTATCAAACTGAGCCGATCTTGTTTTTTGAGGGAAAATAATTATGGATCTGCCATTTTGTAAATTTTCAGATCCTTCTTCCATTACAATCTTCAAATCTTC
>CAYXXW010000354.1:0-3225 GCA_964469115.1 uncultured Melioribacteraceae bacterium | reverse complement strand
TTTGTGATAACTCTTTTTGGGCCTCAATAATTTCTTTATCGGAGACACAAATCACAGAGCCATTTGTTTTAGAAATTGCATCAGCTGCCATATAAAGATTTCTTGGAGCTCCAGCACTAATGCTATCAGCAATAGTAGTGGCTGCCTTATACTCGAACTTTTGATTTTCTATATATCTAAAAAGTGCGTCACTCCCCTCTGCTTGAACGGCAACTAACTTTGGCAATTCTTCAATCCAACCTAGTAATTTTAATTCCCTCAATCCCTTATAAATTCCGGAAATAATTACACCATCTCCAGTTGGAACAAATATATATTCGGGCATTTCCCCGTTTAATTCAATGAACATATCAAATACAGAAGATTTTTTTCCTTCTATTGTCAATGGATTATAGGCAGTATTCCGATTATACCATTTTTTCTTTTTTGAAACTTCTAAACAAAGATCGAATGCTTCATCATAATCACCATCTACTACATATATATTAGCACCAAATGATTGAATCTGAATTCTCTTATTTGCTGGTATATTTTTTGGGACGAAGATATGGGATTTAATCCCCAACCGCGCACAAATACCAGCTAAAGATGATCCGGCATTTCCGGTCGATGCAGCTGATATTTCATTAGTCCCAAGTTGAAGCGCTTTAAGTGCAACCAGAATTGAAGCTCGATCCTTATATGATAAAGTAGGATTTCGAGAATCATCATATAGCCTTAATTGAGATCCTTCTAAATCTATGTTTATAATATTGTTTGGAGCGAGCGTTAATTTATTTAATACTTTTGGTGATATACTTGTAAAACCAAAATCTTTATATTCTAGTGGCCATAAATATGGATATTCCCAAATCTTACCACCTGCTAATCTTATGAATGATTCTTTGCTTACTTTAGATTTAATTGATTCATAATCGTATACTATTTTTAAAACTCCTTTAAGAGGCTGATTCTTTTCTGTACTTCCACATTTTGGACAAAGATAAATCAGTTTACTTTCTACCTCACTAGCTGAAAGCTCATTGCCACATTGAAAACATTTATAAAAATATTTTTTCATTTCGTACTGATTTTATTTGTGAAAGATTAAGAAAACTAAGAATAAATTTATGGTTTTACAATCTTAATACAAGAAAGATAGATATTGAATTGCTATCCCATAACTTTTTTGAATACAGATTTAATAACACCTTCATACTTTTTTACTAATAGAACAGAAGTTGGAGAATATCGTGCTACTTTCTCGGGTATTTCGCCGAATAACATTTTCTTAAAGAAAGGTTCTTTCGCCGCACCAACAACTACTAAATTGTAACCTTTACTAGCTTTGGCAATTCCACCAGCAATAGAATTTGATTCAATTAATTTCTTATTCCGCTTTACTTTTGGATCCATTTGTTCTAAAGTTTCCACCATTCTTTTATCAGCTGATATTTTATATTCTTGATCAGCATTTTCTGGAATAATATATCCAGTTGTTACTTCTACATCGTTCTCTTTTGCAAATGCTCCGATAGCAAATGAGGCTAACTTTGCACTTGGACCACCGGCTGTTGGGAGGAAACAATTTGTTATTTTATTATTCCCAATAATTTTGTATAAAAACAAGTCGCATGGGGCGTGACGAATAACTCTGTCTGCAATTTCTCCAAATATTCGATCCCTTGCATTGGTAAATCCTTTCCACCCCATTACGAGAGACTTAGCATTTTGTTTTTCTGCTGAGGCGAATATTCCATCAGATGTATTATGAGCAATTACTAAATCCGTAGATATATCTACTCCCATCTTTTTAGCAACTTGTTTTGTTTTGTTCAGCAGATTCTCTTTATGATGAGCAAATCTAACACCCTCATGAATTGGAACTTGTGTCGGGACCAAAACGACACTCATAGCAACAACCCTTAAGTTTTGCTGTCTTGCAATAGGTATCCCCATGTTTAACAAGGTTTCAATATTATCTGGATTATGTAAAGCGATAAGTACGCAAGGATCTCTTTCAATTTCAACAACAGCATCACGAAGTAAAACTTTTGGTTTAATTAAGGATGCTTTCTTTTCAAACACTGCGTAATAAAGAAATAACCCCACTAATACCCAACCAATAGTTATATACCAAGCTATTGGTTGAAAATTATATTGATAAACTGCTAGAAATATATTTATTGAGAACCCTAATATTGGTAGAACTGGATATAAAGGGACTTTATATTTCCGAGGAATTTCTGGATACTTTCTGCGCAATGCAATTACAGACAAATTAACTAGAGAAAAAGTTAATAGAAAAATTAAACTTGCGGCAGATCCTACCGCCTCAATTGGTAATGTAAGCGCCATTGCAAGTAATACCACTCCAGTAACAATAATTGCTACGTGTGGAGTTCTTCGTTTGCTATGAATTTTAGCAACTCCTTTTGGCAGCAATAGATCTCTACCCATTGAAAATGCAACCCTTGATGCCGCCATAACTGTTGCATTCAGAGCTGATGTTGTTGACAACAAACCACCAAATACAATTAAAGCAACTCCAAATGCTGGCATAAAGGCCTCAGCGGCTCTAACTATTGCCGTCTCTTTAAATTCACCAAGAAATTCCCATGACGCCATTCCTTCTGGATTAATTGCAACAAGTGAGACAAATAGAATTAACAAATAAATAGTGACTGCCACACCCAGTGAAATAAAAGTTGCTAATGGAATATTTTTTTCTGGATTTTTAATTTCCTCAGCTACTGTAGCAATTAGATCGTAGCCTTCAAACGCAATGAAAGTTAATCCCATTGCTACAAAAACACCACCTAAACCTTTAGGAAGAAATGGTGTAAAGCTTTGAACAACAGGAACTGAAGAATCAAATATCTCGATAAATCCAAAAATTATAAATATTACCAAAACTATTATTTTTGAGACAGTGAGAATATTTTCAGCTTTTCCCGTTACAGCTGCTCCTCTAACATTAAGAACAATAAATGCAATTACAATAAGTGATGTTATGATTAATCCAGCTGGGTGCTCACCGATAGCACCAAATATTAAACTTGTAAAACTGTGAACATATTTATCTAAAAATTCCCAAAAATATCCAGCAAAGCCTAAAGCGTATAATCCACAAGCAATAGTATAAGCAAACCATAACATCCAGCCAGCTACAAACCCAGTGGCTCCTGGGAAAGCCATTCTAACGTAAGAATATCCTCCCCCTGCTCGCGGTATTGCTGAAGCTAA